>JAQBHE010000611.1:0-5892 GCA_032128015.1 Holophagae bacterium | reverse complement strand
AGGTTGTTGAAGTCGTGGGCTACTCCGCCGGCGAGCTGACCGACCGCCTCCATCTTCTGGGACTGGAGCAGTTGATCCTCGAGCCGGCGACGATCGGTGATGTCCTGGAGGGTGCCGGTGACCCGGTGCGCACCACCCTCGGGACCTCGCTCGGCGACCTTGCCGCGGCCGAGGAACCACCGGTACTGGCCGTCGCGATGGAGCATTCGGTGGGCGATCTCGAAGACGTCGGTGAGGCCGTGAAGATGATCCTCGAGGGCCCGCCGTAGCGCCGCTCCGTCGTCGGCGTGGGTGAGGCCGGTCCAGCCCTCGAGCCGAGCCGGAATGTCCTCCACCTCGTAGCCCACCATCGCCGCCCAACGCCTATCGAAGGTCAGGCGGGCGTTGGTGACGTCCCAGTCCCACAGCCCGAGGTTGGTGCCGCCGAGCGCCAGCTCCAGGCGCTGCTGGCTCTCGCGCAGCGCCGCCTCGGTGCGCTGGTGCGACTCGATCTCCTGCTGCAGGCGGCGGTTGGCCTCGGACAGCTCGGAGGTGCGCTCCTCCACCTTGCGACGAAAGCGAAAGCTGCCGCTGGTCGGCTCGAGCGCCGGCTCGCGGCTGTAGACGAACACCAGCTCGCGATGTCCAACCTGGACGTAGTGAGAGCTGACCTCGACCGGAAAGGTCACGCCGTCTCGGGTGAGGTGCGACGAACGGTAGATCAGGGTGCCGAGGTCGCGAAGCTCCCGCAGGTGCTGGGGCCAGTCGCGCGCGATGTGGAAAGGGTCGATGTCCCACACCGAAAGCTCGAGCAGCTCGTGGCGGGCATAGCCCAGCACTCTGCACAATCGGTCGTTGGCGAACACCAGGCGGCCGGCGCGATCGAGCCAGAACACCAGATCGGACGACCTCTCGACCGCGAGCTCCAGGATCCGCTGCCGCTCCTGCTCGACATGGAGCTCGCTCGAATCGGTGCGCACCAGCAAGGTGACCGGCGGCAGCACGTCCTTTGCGGCGACCGCCGCCAGGCGAAACCAGGTCTGCTGCCCCGCGATCTCGGGACCTGCATGGTCGGCCTCGAAGCGGCCGCGCTCGCCGCGCGCCACCGCGCGCACCCCCGCGACGATCTCTGGCGCCTCGCGAAGCCCGGGAGCGAACCCGGGATCGCGCTCGTCGAAATGGAGGAACGGACTCTCGTGGTGCGCTGGACCGCGGATCGCCTCGGCCAGGCTCCGCCAGGCGACGTTGGCGTGGAGGAAGCTCGCCGTATGGTCGAGCATTGCCGCCGGAAAAGGCAGCAGATCCACCAACCAGTGGGTCTGGGCCTGCGCACCCTTGCGCGTCGAAGTCACGACGGCACTCGGAATTCATCCATTAGGCGGCTCACCGGTCCCAATCGGCCCCGTGCGACTACCGCCGGCGCCGTCCCCTTGCTCTCGACGCCCGCTCGACAGCGACGAATCTCAGACTAAAATGATACCACCGGTGGCAATCCCGCGAAGCTGAAGTAGGCCTCGCCGGCCGCGGGCGCTCGCTCGCGCACAGCAGGAGCCCCACAACCGGTTCCAAGGAGGAGACCCTTGGCGGCGGCTTACGATCGATCGACCGCGCTCGCCCCGTCGTGCGCAGCGGCCGGCAACCGCGGCAGCCCCTCGGGGGAGACCAGTCGGTGCATCCACGAAGCGCCGCGGTATCGAACCTCGAGCAAGGCGGCCATCATCGCCACGTGCGCCGCCAGCGCCCACCACGCGCCGACGACACCGAACCGCGCCGCGAGCACCACGGTCAGCGGTACGAACAGCAGCCAAGCGCTGGCCACGTTCACCATCATGCTGTACCGCGTGTCGCCGGCGCCGCGCAGTGCGCCCGACAGGACGTTGAAGCGCAGGTCGAAGAACAGGCAGACCACCACCACCGTGAACAACGGCCGAGCGTATGGTGTCAGCCGGTCGACGTCAGCAGCGCTGACGAACAGCGAGATCAGGAGCTCGGGCACCGCCAGGTACACCAGCCCAATCAAGCCGGTCAGCAGCAGCCCGAGACGCATCACCACGCTCACCGCCCGCCGCACCGAAGCGAGCTCTCCGGCTCCCAGGCACTGGCCGACCAGGGTGGTGGCGCCCACCGACAGCGCGAACGCGGCCATGAACGCCAGGCTCCAGGCCTGGATCACGGCGTTGGTCGCCGCCATCTGCGCTTCTCCGAGTCTCGCCACCACCGCAGTGAAGACGCTGATTCCGCCCATCTCCATGAACACCTGGACGCCGATCGGCAGACTCACCCTCAGCATCTCCGAAAGCTGAGCGGGCGCGGGCTTGAAGGTCGTCGCAAGGAAGAAGCGCGAGCGCCACTCTCGACGACCCAACACGCACAACAGCAGCGCGGAGGCCGCCACCAGCTGGGCGATCACCGTGCCCCAAGCCGCGCCCGCGACACCCAGGGCGGGCAGGCCAGCCTTTCCGAAGATCAGGAGATAGTTGAGGCCGCAGTTGACCACTACCTGACCAAGCGCGCACCACATCGGCACGTCGGTTCGGCCGAGCCCCCGGTAGAAGTTGTCCGACGACAACAGCAGCGCCAGGCCCACGCCGCCTAGCAGCCGGATTTGCGAGTACTCGGTGGCAAGACGCTGCATCTCCGGGCTGGTATGGGTCCAGGAGAACACCATCGGCGCAAACGGCCACATCACACCGATCAGCAACGCACACAGCAGCGCCAGGTAGATCGCCTGCCAGAAGAGCACCCCAACTTGGCGGTGCTCGCCGGCGCCGAAGGCCTGCGCGACGAAGGTGTTGACGCCGGTCAGCAGACCGAAGAAGAAGCTCAGGAGCCACCAGGTCAGGATACTGCCCAGACCGACCGCCCCGAGCTCGAGCACACCCAACCGACCCACCATCACGGTGTCGACCAAGCCCATCGAAGTGTGGGAGAGCTGGGTCAAGAGCACCGGCGAGGTCAGGCGCAGGACCCGCCGGTAGGAAACGTCGATGTGCGGCATGAAACCTTTCCTCTCCTCGTGTTCAAGTGGCCCGGACCGTCTTCAGGCACTCGGAGGAGAACCTCCCAGAAGACCACAAAGCCCCGGTCCGCTCGCGGCGTCCCGGGGCTTCGATTCCTCGACCTGAGCTCGAGAAACGTGGTCGAACTGCTAGGTCGCGCCCGGGACGCTCGCCGTCGGGATCGCGAACGCCAGCTTGGCGATCGCGATCAACAGCATGGAATTTCTGGGCTTCGCATCGACATCGGCTCCAGCGCGAAGCTAGCAGGCGATGCCGCGGAGGGTCAACGGGAACCCGCCGCCTCCGCCCACAAGGCGCGAAAGCGGTCGGCGAGACGGGGTCCGGCGCCTTCGTCTTCGTGCTTGAAGAACACGAAGACCTGCGCCCAGTCCTGCTGGTCGATGCGTGCCACCCACCGGCGCAAGTCGTCGTCTTGATAGTCGGGGCGGCGCAGACGCAGGTAGCCGAACGAAGCGGTCGACTGGATCGGAGGCTCCACGGCACCCTCGGTGTCGTCGCTATCGGCGACGCAAAGCGCTGCACCGGCGTCGCGCAATACCGTGGCGATCTCCTCGTCGAACCAGCTCGGGTGACGAAACTCGAAGGCTGCGCGGGCGGCCGCCGGCCAGTAACCCAAGAACGTCTTGAGTCGCTCGGCGTCCTTGCGCAAGTACGGCGGCAGCTGGAGCAGGAACGGCCCGCGCTGCTCGCCAAGCGCCTCCGAGGTCTCCACCAAATAGCGAACCTCCTCTTCGGCGTCTTGGAGTCGCCGGCGGTGGGTGATTCTCTGGGACGCCTTGAGCACGAACCGAAACGTCGCCGGCACCTCGGTGCGCCAGCGCTCGAGCATCTCGCGCTTGGGCATCCGGTAGAACGTGTTGTTGATCTCGACCGCCGGCAGCCGCTCGGCGTAATAACGGAGCATCCGCTGGGCGGGAAGGTCCGCGGGGTAGAACGGTCCCTTCCACTCCTTGTAGGAGTAGCCGCTGGTTCCGACCAGCAGCTCGGTCATCCGTCGAGGCCCCGATCGGCGGCCCAACTCTCGACCGCCGACGGCCGGCCGAAGAGGAAGCCCTGAGCGAGCTCGAACCCGAGCTGGCGACAGGCCTCGGCCTCGGCCTCGGTCTCGAGCCCTTCGGCCAGGGCGCAGATCCCCAGCTCGCGGACCATCGCCACGAGCCGGCCGATCATCTCGTGCCGGCGACCGGTCTCGCGGTCGAGGTCGCGGACCAAGGCGCGGTCGAACTTCAGGAAACGCGGCGAAAGCTCGGCGAGCTCGAGCAAGCGCGAACGTCCCTTGCCGAAGTCGTCGAACGCCAGTTCCACGTCGAGATCCACGAGGCGGTCTCGGAACTTGGTCACCGCCGCGATGTCGGTGAGGGCCATTTCGTGGATCTCGATGACCAGCTGCGTCGACGGCAGCAACTCCCGCACACCGGCGATCGACTGGAGGAGGTCCTCCGGGCGGTCGATCTCGCTCGGGTGAAGGTTGAAGAATAGATGCTCGCCAACCGGCAGGTCGCGCGCCAGCTCGGCGCCCCGACGACGCATCAGTCGAGCCAGTGGCAGCTCGAGACCCACCGCCTCGGCAACCTCGAACAGTTGCTCGGGAGAATCCGGAAGGCCGGAATCGGCGCCCCGGCCCAGCATCTCGAAGCCGGTGCGTTGGCCATCGGCCAGCCGAACCACCGGTTGGAACATCGCGGTCACCCGGCACTCGGCAAGCAACCGTTCGACCTCGGGCCGACGACCGATCAGCCGCTGGGCCCGGCGCACCGCGTCCATGTCGAGCGCCTGGGTCGAGCGGAAGCCGAGCGTGGCCTGGGAGCGCACCAGCCGAAACTCCTGGTCCGCGAAGTGGATGGCGTCGCCTTCGCGGCAGGGCCGCTGACCTTCGACCCGTTGCAGGTTCACGAACGTGCCGTTGGTGCTGCCGAGGTCGCGCAGCAGCACCTCCTGTTCCGAACACAGAAACTCGGCGTGGTGGCTCGAAATACCCAGGGCGTCGAGCTGCAGCTCACAGTCCTCGGCCCGACCGACCCGGAACGGGCTGACCCGAATCGCGGTGCGCCACGACGACGCGCGATCACCAGTGAAGCCTTCGAGGTTCCAGCCAGGGACTTCGGTCATTCGCCAGGTCGACTCTCGAACTAGCCGGCGACGCGGTGCCCGCCATCGGGGTCGGCGGCCGGATAATTTGGGATCAGTATCCTACCGAAGTCGGAGCCGCTCCCGAGGGCTGCGTGGGGAGCGCCGTGGGCCCGGATGCCAGGCGCGCGAGCGTAGGCGATGCCGGGACATTCGTCGAGGGAGCGCAACGCCGCTGACGGGCCCACGCCGCCCACACCCTTGGGGCATGGTGGTTTGCGGCCGTGGTTACTGTCTCCGATTACTGGCTTTCGTCGAGAAACGGCTTGAGCTTCGCCACCCACGCCGGCTGGCGTAGTTTGCGTAGCGCCTTCGACTCGATCTGGCGAATGCGCTCGCGGGTGACGTTGAACGATTTGCCGACCTCTTCCAAGGTGTGCTCGGAGCCCTCGCCGACGCCGAAGCGCATGCGCAAGACCAGTTCCTCGCGCGGGGTCAGAGTGCGCAGCACGCGGCTGGTCTGCTCGCGCAGGTTGGTGGCGATCACCGCCTCGACTGGCGACACCGCGGTCTTGTCCTCGATGAAATCACCCAGATGCGACTCTTCTTCCTCGCCAACCGGCGTCTCGAGCGAGATCGGCGCCTGGGCGATCTTCATGATCTTGCGCACCTTCGACGCCGGCAGGTCCATGTGCTGCCCGATCTCCTCGGCGGTCGGCTCACGCCCGAGCTCCTGGACCAGCGAACGACTGGTGCGCGTCAGCTTGTTGATGTTCTCGATCATGTGCACCGGGATGCGGATGGTGCGCGACTGATCGGCGATCGC
>JAQBHE010000610.1:0-7812 GCA_032128015.1 Holophagae bacterium | reverse complement strand
GCGGTCGGCCTACCAGTAGCTCTGGCCGCGGTGCTCGGGGCGATAAAACGCCTCGAGCACCCGGTCGGCTCGTACCCGTCCCGCCGGCGTCAGCTCGAGCTGGTCGCCCGCGACCTTCAAGAGGCCGCGCGCGCAGAGCTCCGCGAGCTCGGGCGCGAATCGCTCGGCGACCGCGACGTGATGGCGAGCGCCGAGGCGACCGAGGTCGACGCGGCCGAGCTTGACCTGCAAGGCGAGCTCGCGGACCAGCCGCTCGTCGGCACTGAGCGCGTAGCCGCGCGCGACCGGCAGGCGCCCCGAGGCGATCGTCTCCTGGTAGGTCGCCAGCGAGCCCGGGCTCTGGAAATGCACCCCGTCGAAATACGAGAAGGCTGAAGCTCCCAGTCCGATCAGATCGCAGCCCGAGTACTGCTCGCTCATGTAAAGAAAGCGGTGGCGATCGGGATCCCGCACCGCGGCGTAGGCCGTCAGCTGGTAGTACCCGGCGCACTCGAGACGGGCGAATGCCTCGGTCAACCGCCGCCGCTTGACCTCCCAGTCGGCGAGTTCACCGCGATGCTCGCCGGCCTCCAGGCGTCGATAGAGCGGCGTGTTGCGCGGAATCTCGAGCAGATAGATCGTGACGCAATCGGGCTCGAGCTCGATCACCGAATCGAGACTGCCGAAGAAGGTCTCCTCGGTCTCGCCCACCAGACCGACGATCAGGTCGAAATTGACGACATCGAAGCCGATCGCCCGGATCTCGCGGTAGGCCCGCAGGACATCGGCGACCAGGTGGATGCGACCGTTACGCCGCAGCACGTCGTCGTTCAGCTGCTGCACCCCGAGGCTCAGCCTGGTCACCCCGGCCGCGCGCAGCTGCTCGAGTTTGGCGGGTGTGACGCTGCGCGGAGCGCACTCGAACGTCACTTCCCGGGCACCGGCCCAGTCGATCGACGCCCCAAGACCCTCGAACAGGCGCTGCAGCCGCGGCTTCGACAGCAGCGACGGAGTGCCGCCGCCAAAGTAAAGGAAGTCACACGGGCGGTCTGCGACCCCGGGACAGTCGGCGTAGAGCGCGGCCTCGGCGATCAGGCTGTCGATGTACGGGTCGATCGCGGCGGCGCGATCGTCGAACGATAGGTAATAGCAGAAGTCGCAACGTTCATCGCAGAACGGAATGTGGACGTAGAACCCGAGTCCGGCGGACCGCGTCGGGCTAGGCGTGCGCAGAGCGGAACGAGCGACATCGGCGCCGGCTTTGTGCCAACAGGAGAAGGGCGGATAGGCGGCGACGAAGTAGTTGCCGGTGAGCGGCTCGCTCGGCGCCGCAGCGCTCGGCGGCGGCAACCGGGTCTCGATCGCCGCCATCGCGGCGCCGGCGGTGGACTCTTCGTCGCGCGAACGACCTGACCGGCTGAATGGCATGACTCGCCCCCTACTCATTCACGGTACCAGTTTCGGTTCGCGATCGGCCGTCCCCAACCTCGGTCCGCGCTGCGAAATTGCTGCGGAAAACCCCTATATGGACCAACCGACCCCTCCGCTACTCTGCGACCTACACCGATCCTCAGGATCGGAGATCTCGTGCAGAGCGGCTGCCTGGTCGAACGCTCGCCTCGGTAGCCCGCCTTGGCGCCTAGGAGATCTATTCCCAACACCATGGACTCCAAGGAGAGCGGGCCGCCTCCGCTTAGGGGAGACTCAGGGCATGACCGAAGCAAGAGCCACGGTGCGGACCGGCTGGAGCTCCTGGCTCACGAGAGTGAGTCTGGGCTCGCTGTGTGGACTCGCGATCACCGGGCTCGTGGTCACCTTCGCGCCATTCCACCCGGTGGTCGAGTGGACGGTTGTGGTGCACACCGTAGTCGGGATCGCGGTCCTGATTCCGATCACGTACTACCTGCTCCGACACTGGCTCGACTACCGGCGCTACCGAATCTCCGACATCGTCTTGCTCGGCTACGTCGCGCTGACAGCGCTGGCGCTGTGCCTGGTCTCCGGAGTGGTGGTGACCTGGCAGGGAGCCCTCGGCGTGCGCATGTCGCCGGCGTGGCGCGCGATCCACCTCTACTCGACCTACGCCACCTTGGCGATGACCGTGGCGCATGGCGTGCTCGTGCCGCTGCGCATCTATCGGCCCGGAGCGCTGGCCAAAGCGGGCGGGCTGTTGACCCGTGCCGCGCTCGTGACGGCGGTTCTGGTGGCCGCCGGCTTCGGACTCGGAGCGCTGTACTCCGGGGAACGCTACGTCAACGAGTTCCCCGACGATTATCAGTTTCCGTACGGCGAGCACCGTCCGTTCGCCCCCAGCCTCGCGGTCACCGACACCGGAGGCGCCTTCGCCGCCGAGTCGCTGGCCAACTCGGCGAGTTGTGGGACCGCGGGATGTCACACCCAGATCTTGGAGGAATGGCAGCCCAGCGCCCATCGTTATTCGGCGATGGACCCTCTGTTCCAGAAGGTGCAGAGCGTGATGGCCGAGCAGAACGGAGCCGAATCCACCCGCTACTGCGGAGGCTGCCACGACCCGATCTCGCTGTTCGCTGGCGCCAAGCGGATGTTCACCGAAGATCTGACGTCGCAGCACGGCTACCAGGAGGGCATCTCGTGTCTTTCCTGCCACGGGGTGCGCGAGACCGACCTCCAGGGCAACGCCGACTACACCATGACCCAGCCCCCGGCGTACCTCTGGCAATGGGCCCAATCGGGACCGCGCAAGTTCATGAGCGACTTCCTGATTCGCACCTATCCGCGCCAACACCTGGAGCTCAGCAAGCGGCTGTTCAAGGCTCCCGAGTACTGCGCCGCGTGCCACAAGCAGTTCATCGACCAGGAGCTCAACCGGGTCGGCTGGGTGCAGCTGCAGAACCAGTACGACAATTGGAAAGCCAGCCACTGGTATGTCGAAGGTCAACCAGAAAAGACCATCGAGTGCCGGGAATGTCACATGCCGCTGGTCGATTCGACCGATCCCGCAAGCGGTGACGACGTCGACTACAACCGCTCCCCGAACGACGCCAAGCACCGCAGCCACCGCTTCGTCGCCGCCAACACCATGGTGCCAGCGATGCTCGAGCTGCCGGGCTGGCAAGAGCATGTGCGGCTGAGCGAGGTCTGGCTTCGCGGCGACTACCAGATCCCCGAGATCGCGGACAAGTGGCGCGACGGACCGGTGGTGCTGCTGAAGCTCGAGACTCCAGAGTCGGCGTCGCCGGGACAGCCCCTGAAGGTCCGGGTGGTGATGACCGCCAACAAAGTGGGACACGACTTCCCGACCGGTCCTCTCGACATCATCCAGAGCTGGGTCGAGCTGCACGTCTACGATCAGTCGGGCAGCGAGATCTTCGCCTCTGGCACCCGCAACGCCGAGCATTTCATCGAGCCCGGGAGCTTTCTGTTCAAGGCGGAGCCGGTCGATCAGGAAGGCAACCTCATCGACCGGCACAACTTGTGGGAGATGGTCGGCGTCCGCTATCGGCGGGCGCTGTTTCCGGGATACTCGGACTCGGTCGAGTATCTGATCGACTGCCCGACCACGATGGTCGAAGGCGAGCAGAGCGAGCTCGCGCGCACCGGCAAGGAGGAGCAGAGTTTCGTAGTGCCGTCGAGCCCCGGGACGTCGGAGTACCGGGTGGTCGCCCAACTGAACTACCGCAAGGTGGATCAGTTCTTGATCAACTTCCTGCTCGGCGCCGACTCCGGACTGACCGCCCCGGTAATCGAGATGAACCGGGCAGAGGCGACCGTGCCGGTGAATGTCGGCGGCTAGCGAGATGGAGACCCGAGACGGTGGTCGCGAGTCGCCCACCGGGACCGCACCGCGGCGATCGAAAGGGCTCGGGCGGCGACAGCGCCGGCTGCAAATCACCGCGCTGATTCTCGGTCTCCTAGGCGTCGGCGCGGCGATCGCGCTTGCTGTGGCCTACCTCGACAATCGGCCCGAGACCCGCCGGCCCGGCGAGAAGCTGCCGGAGATCACCCGCAAGCTCACCCACGACATCTCATCCGATCGGCCCACGCCTCGTTTCACCGACATCACCGAGGAGGCGGGTCTCGGCGACTTCGTTACTTTCCGCGGCGAGCGCTCATCCCAACTGCCCGAGGACATGGGCGCCGGACTGGCCTGGGGCGATTACGACCGCGACGGCGACGACGATCTCTTCCTGGTCAGTGCCGGCAGCCGGCTGGACAGCCCGCAGCTCCGTCCGCCCTCGCAGCTGTTCGAGAACCTGGGCAACGGACGATTCGCCAGGGTCGAGGACTTTCCCGAGCCCCGCGTCCAGGGAATGGCAGCCGCCTGGGGCGACTACGACGGCGACGGACGGCTCGACCTGGTGGTGACCGGTCTCGACGCCGTGCTGTTGTTTCACAACCAGGGCGACGGCTTCGTCCTGGATTCGCGTCTGGCTTCGCCGCCGGGCTTCTGGGCTGGGGCAAGCTGGGGCGATTTCGACAACGATCGCGACCTCGACCTCTATGTCTGCGGCTACGTCCAATACCGAGTCGAGCCCGGAGGCCGCCAAACCACCTCCGAGCAATTCGGGGCGTCGGTGCCCTACACCCTCAACCCGGCCTCCTTCGAACCGCAGCCGAACTTATTGTTCCAGAACGACGGTCACGGCAACTTCGAAGAGGTCGGGCAGCTGTTCGGGGTATCGAACCCTCGGGGCAGGAGCCTGTCGGCGCTGTGGCACGACTTCGACGATGACGGCTGGCTCGATCTCTACGTTGCCAACGACATCTCCGACAATGCGCTGTTTCTCAACCGTCAAGGCGTGTTCGAGGACGCCGGCAACGCGGCCTGGGTCTCCGACTACCGCGGCGCCATGGGACTGACCGCCGGCGACTGGAACCGCGACGGCGACGACGATCTGTTCATCACCCACTGGATCGCGCAAGAGAACGCTCTCTTCGACTCGCGACTCAGCGAGCTGCGTGAGTCAGCCGGCGCCACCGCGACGGTCAAGCTCAGCTTTCGTGACCTGGCGGCGCCGCTGGGTCTGGGTCAGCCCGCACTCCAGGCGGTCGGCTGGGGAACCGAGTTCGTCGATCTCGATGCCGACGGCTGGCTCGATCTCGTGGTCATCAACGGCAGCACGCTCGAGCAAGGTCCGGACCACCACCTCGCGCCCCAGCCGGCGATGTTGTTCTGGAACCAACGCGGCGAGTACTTTCACGACCTGGCGTCGGCGGTGCCAGCCCTCGCCGAGCCGCGGGTGGGCCGGGGGATGGCGATCGCCGACTTCGACAACGACGGCGACCCCGACATCGCGATCTCGTCGCTCGACGACGGAGTCCGCCTGTTGCGCAACGACACCCCGAGCGGCAACTGGATCGAGCTGCGCCTGCGCAACCGTCTCGGTTCGGGCGACGAGCCACGCGGCTTCGGCGACGGCGCGCAGGCGACGGTGGTCGTCGGCGAGATCGCACAGCGCGGCACCGTCGGCGGCGCCTCCTACCTGTCGCAGCGAAGTCGGGACCTGCATTTCGGAATCGCAGACGCGACTCGGGTCGATCGGGTGGAAGTGCATTGGCAGGCCGGCGCCACCGACGTCTACCGCGACTTGGAGGCGAACGCGATCTGGGAGCTGCGCGAGGGCGACCCGGTACCGACGCGCTTTGGCGCGCCGGCCTCGGAGGCCCTGACCGCGGACTCGCGAGCGCCGTCGCGCGAGCAGGTTGCCCGCTTCTGGGAGCTCCAGCGAGCCGGCATGGACGCCTTGAAACGCGAGCGCGACCTGCCGCGTGCAATCGATCTACTGCGCCAGGCGTTGGTCCTCGATCCAGGCCACGAGGATTCACGCTACTACCTCGCGAACTGCCTCGCAGCGCTCGGCAAAACCGACGACGCCTTGCTCGAGCTCGACACTTTGCGTCGGGCCAATCCTTCCAGCCATCGCGCGCACCAGCAGTGGGGAGTGCTGCGGGCGGTGACCGCATCGTCCGCGGAGCATCTGGAAGAGGCCGAAGCGGCACTCTTGCGAGCGCTCGAGATCAACACCGAAACCACCGGTGGCCTGGAGGTCCTGGGCGAGCTCGCCCTGATGCGCGGTCAAAACGACGTCGCAAGGCAGCGGCTGGAGTGGGTGATCCGCAGCAACACTCAGTCGTCCGAGAGCTTGTTCCTGCTCGGCTACCTCGAGTGGAGAGCGGGGCGCGAGCCGCGCAGCCGCGAGCTGCTGGGTCGGGCTGCGGCGGCGCGCGGTGAAGCCTGGAAACCCGAGGGAGCGGTGGCCGAAGGCGATGTCGCTCAGCGCATGTTCGTCCGCACGACGCCGTTGTCCCGGTTCTGGGAGGCCTGGGACGGCGAGCCCGAGCCGTCTACCGCCTTCGCCGAGCTGGACGCCTACCTGGCGGATCGCTCGCGGGCTGGCACGGGACGGTCGACCCCGGCGGTCGGATAGAGCAGCGTCCGAATGGAAAGGGGCGTCTTTGGCCGTCCACGCTCGATCGGTGCGATCGACGCTGCCACCGGCCGGGTCTCGGGCGCCGCGGTTTCCTGGCTACGGTTGGCGGCGCGAGCTTCGAGACTTGGTTCGGTGGGTGTCCGGACGCGATCTGGCCCAGCCGAGGCTCCCACGGCAGGCCGAGCAGCAGCGCGGCGGCTTCACGGGCCGTGGCGACTTCGGCCTCGGGCGTGCCGGCCTCGAGCGCGGCATCCACGTGGACGGAGAAGCGGCGCCCGGCGTGGTCATCGATCCGTTCCCATGCCCGCATGACGTTCGCGGTGTGGGCCACCGGCATCGCGGCCTCGTGCAGGAGCTGCCCCCACTTCACGAGGTTCTCCTCCACCTTGCGCGCGCGGTCGCGGAAGTAGTGGCTGGGCCAGATCGCGTACTTCTCCAGATACCAGCGCACCTCCTCGGCCTCGATGGGGCCGATGGGCGCGACGAGCCGCCAGGCCTGAGCGCTCGCGACTTCGCGCTGGCCCGACGTCGCCGGCTCGTAGACCAGCCGGGCGCGCGCGGACGCACGGCGGACACCGTCCCGCTCGTGGAATCTGAGGTCGGTGAGCTCGAGCACGAGCTCCTCGAGCGGCTTGGCCTTGGGCTGCGCGGTCGCGGGGACGTCTGATGGGAGCCGCTTGCCCGTGGCGACGAGAATCGCGTTCATCGCCGCCTCGACGCCGCCGGGGTCGCTGCTGACGGGGATGAAGATCGGTTCCTCGCCGAAGAGCTCCTCGAGCACGCCGAGCTTGGTTCCATTCAAGGAGAGTGGGATGACTGGAAACTCGTCCTTGCCGCGCTTCTTCTGCACCTCGAGCGCGTGGCGCAGCTCCTTGCCGACCCACTTCGATCGCAGCGCATCCGTGCTGACCACGATGGCGAAGGCCAACGCGTCGTCGATAGCCTGCTGTATCTCCGACCAGAGCGGATCGCCGCCGCGCAGCTCACGCGAATCGATCCAGCCTTCCTGTCCGTGATCGGCAAGCGCCGCGCGAAGTCTCCGCACGAACGCGTCGTCCTGCGAGCTGTGGGAGATGAAGAGCTTGTTCAACATTTTGCGTGAACAAGATGTTACGCCTTTCTCAAGAACGAAGGAGCTGTTGCTTGGCGGGCCGCCTCATCCATCACGTCGCGATCGCCTCGCCGGATATCGGAGCGGCACCGCTTTGTCCCCTCCGGGGGTAGCGGCCGATCGGCTCGGCCGCTTCGGAAGCGCCTTGCGCCCGTCCCTCCGGGGGTAGCGGCCGAGCTTGGGCGGCCGCTTCGGAAGCGCCTTGCGCCCGTCCCTCCGGGGGTAGCGGCCGAGCTTGGGCGGCCGAGTGCGGAGTTGGTGGGGCGTACGCAATGGCGGCGAATTAGGCCGTGGGACCTGAGCGTACGGTCG
>JAQBHE010000609.1:0-7172 GCA_032128015.1 Holophagae bacterium | reverse complement strand
CGGAGTCGGACGTCCGCAACCTCGCTAGAATCCCGCCGCGATGAGATACCCGATCACCTTGATCCCCGGCGACGGCATCGGTCCGGAGGTCAGCGACGCAATGGTGCGGGTCGTCGACAAAGTGACCGCCGGCCGAGTGCTTTGGGAGCGCGTGGCCGCCGGGAACGCAGCAGTCGAGCAGGGCCTGTCTCCCCTGCCGCCGGCGGCGGTCGAGTCGATCCGCAAGAACCGGATCGCGATCAAAGGTCCGCTCCAGACCCCGATCGGGGGTGGCTGGCGGAGCGTCAACGTGGCTCTCCGGCAAGAGCTCGACCTGTTCGCCTGCGTCCGGCCGGTGGCGACCTTGCCCGGCCGCGTTCGCTCACGGTTCACCGGGGTCGACCTGATCGTGATCCGCGAGAACACCGAGGGGCTCTACAGCGGCCGCGAGCACGAAGTTGTCGATGGCGTCGTCGAGGCACTCAAGATCGTCACCCGCAGCGCTTCGGAGCGGATCATGCGTTTCGCCTTCGAGTACGCGCGCAACCATGGCCGCAAGCGCCTGACCATCGTCCACAAAGCGTCGGTGATGCGGCTGTCGGACGGCCTGTACCTGGAATGCGCGCGTGAGGCGAGCCGGAATTACCCGTTCCTCGAAGTCGACTACCTGCCGGTCGACAACCTGGCGATGGCGCTGGTTCAGGACCCCACGCCCTTCGACATGCTGGTAATGGGCAATCTCGACGGCGACCTGGTCAGCGACCTCTGTGCCGGTCTGGTCGGCGGCCTCGGTGTGGTTCCTGGCGCCAACATCGGCGACGGCTATGCGGTGTTCGAGGCGGTCCACGGCACCGCCCCCGACATCGCCGGCCAGGGGGTCGCCAACCCACTCGCCCTGATCCTGTCGGCGGAACTGATGCTCCGTCACATCGGCGAGGCGGGAGCCGCCAGCATGCTGCGGACTGCGGTCGAGCGGCTGCTCGGCGACGGCGAACATTTGACTCGAGACCTTGGCGGCACGGCGGGCACCGACGAGATGACCGAAGCGCTCCTGGAGCTGATCGACCACGGCCCGCAGCCGGCAGCCAAGGGGTGGACATGACCGCCGGGCGGCCAACTCCCACCCAAGAGCTCCGCGAGGTCGCGCTGCTGGTGGGAGGCGGGGTCAGCGCCGAGCTGATGCCACTGGTGCTCGAGGTGATCGAAGCCGCCGGCGCCCGCTTCGCTTGGCGCCGGGTCGACGTCCCACCGGCTACCGCGGACGCTCCCGCCGACGCGCTTGATGCGGCGATGGCAGCGGTCTGCGAGTGCGGCGTCGGCCTCAAGACCAAGCTCCTCGGCCCCGGACCGCACCTCCAACGGCGCGCCGACTCTCCGGGCCCGCGCAACCCCAACGTCGAACTGCGTCAGCGCCTCGACCTCTATGCCGGCGTCCGGCCGCTGCGCAGCCGTCGCGGGCTCATGACCCGCTACCCCGACCTCGATCTGATCCTGGTGCGCGAGAACACCGAGGACATCTACAAGGGCATCGAGCACGAGATCGTGCCCGGGGTCATCGAGAGCTTGAAAGTCGTGACCCGCAGCGCTTGCGACCGCATCGCGCGTTTCGCCTTCCGGCTCGCCGAGGAACAAGGTCGCCGCCATGTCACCTTCATCCACAAGGGCAACATCATGAAGCGCTCCGACGGGCTGTTCATGACCACCGTGCGGGCGGTCGCCGAGCAGCACCCGAGCATCGGTTACCGCGAGATGATCGTCGACGCCGCGTGCATGAAGATGGTCCAGGATCCCTACACCTTCGACGTCCTGTTGATGGGCAACCTGTACGGCGACATCCTGAGCAGCCTCGGCTCCGGCCTTGCAGGCGGCATCTCCAGCGCCTATGGGGTCAACGTCGGGGACCACTGCCGGGTGTTCGAAGCGATCCACGGCGACGCCGCCCATCTCGAAGGCACCGGCCGCGCCAATCCGCTGCCGTTGCTGGCGCCGGCCGTGGCCCTACTTCGCCACTGCGGCCAGGCGACCGTCGCCGATCGCATCGATCACGCAATCGGCGACCTGCTCGAGCAGCAGCGCGCGCTCACTCCCGACCTCGGCGGCGATGGCACCGCCCGAGCGATGTGCGACGCGCTGATCGCCACCCTCAGCCGGGCTTGACCGGAAACGCCGTGCCGAGACGGCCGAACAGATCCTCGAAGAATCGAAAGGTCAGTCCCCACACCACCCGGCGCCCATCGCCGATCCGGATTCCTGGGAAGGTCGTCCAGGGCAGCGTCGAAGCTCGGTAGTCGACGTAGCGCTCGGGGCTCAGCAGCTCGGCGAGCGGCACCCATAGCGCCGCGGCGACCTCGTGGTTCGGAGTCAGCTGGGCCCCACCGTTGGGCAGCGAGTAGACATGGGCGGAAACGATCATGCGTCGGCCGGTGGCCCGCCGCCCATCGAGATCGTCGAGTCGGCCCAGCCGTTCCGCGCTCCCCAGGTCGAGCCCGATCTCCTCGCGAGTCTCCCGCTCGGCGGTCGCCTGCGAATCGGCATCGTGCTCTTCGGCCCGGCCACCGGGGAAGGCCATATGCCCCGACCAAGGATCGCCGGCGCGGCGCGTGCGCTCGATCAACAGCACTTCGGTCCCGGCATCGCCGGGGCGGAAGATCGAAGCCACCGCCGCCCGCGGCGCCTCGGCCTCGACCGCGCGACCGGGACGCTGCCTGATCGCCCGCCGCAACTCGTCGAGGTCGGGCGCCTTTGACCCGGCTTTCAGGTTCCCCACCACCGCCAGAGTACCAAGCCCGGAATACCGAGTCCCGTGCCCGCAGGGTACGTTCTATGACGGAACCTGTTGCCCGTGAGTCAAAGTCTTCGAGAACAGAGCAGTCTTGGACCAGCCGTCGAATCACAGCCCCCCGCTCGCTCCAAGTCCAAGACTGCCAACGAGGTGGAGGGCAGGCGCCGCAGGCGGGTGCCCCTCCACCTCGCAAACCCTTGACCCTCGTCATCGCCCGACCCCATACTCGCGGGCCGTCTCCCTAGCTCCCGATCCCGAGCCACGAGTCCGCGTACCGAGCCCCCGGAACCGAGCCCTCCGAAACGAGCCCCCGAAACGAGCCATCCGAGCCGTGGACACCCGGAAATTTCGCCGACTCGTCGGCCAGTTCGCGACCGGCGTCACCGTGATCACCACCCGGGTCGGCGATCAGCTCCACGGCATGACTGCGAATGCGGTCTGCTCGTTGTCGCTCGAGCCGCTGTTGCTCTTGGTGTGCGTCGACAAGCAGGCGATCTGTCACGACCAGATCGCGGCCGCCGGTTGGTTCGCGATCAACATCCTGGCCGCCGACCAACTGCAGGTCTCCGACGTGTTCGCCAAGACCGAGCCGCCTGGTCCCGACCTCCGGGGCGTCGCGCACCATCTATCCGAAGAAGGGGTGCCGCTGGTCGACGACTGCCTCGCTTACCTGGTGTGCCGTCTCACCGAGCGCCACGACGGCGGCGACCACACGATCTTCATCGGCGAGCTGGTAACCGGAGCGATCGTCCGCGACGCGCCGCCACTGTTGTTCTACGGCGGAGACTACCGCCAACTCGCCGGCTAGCCGTCCTTCCCGCCCAAGCGGCCGCTGGGGGGGCGCGGGCTCAGCTTCGCTAGGGAGCCGGCTTCGCTAGGGAGCCGGCGCCAGCTCGGCCGAATCTGCCGATCCGTCGACCAAGTCGCCGTCGGACCCGAATGCCGCGAACGCGGACTCGAGGTCGTCGTAGAAGGAGAACAGCGGCAGAATGCGAGCGATGTGGAAGACCGCTTCCACGCCCTCTTCGGCGCGCACGACCTTGAGGCGGCCGCCGAAGCGTTGGACGATCCTTCGGCTCGCGACCAGCTCGCCGATCCCCGAGCTGTCGATGTGACGGACCTCGGAGAGGTCGAGGAGAATGTCCGTGCAGCCCTCACCCAAGAGTCCATTCACCGCATCCCTGAGCAGGACGTCACCGACCCCGGCCACCAGGCGACCGCGCGGGGAAACGATACCGACACCGTCAACGCGCTTCACTTCGATCTGCATCGCGACGCAATCCTAGAGCAAGCCACCGCTCGAGTCCAACGCCCGATTCCAGCGCCTGAGATCGAAACACTCCGCGGTGCTACACTGGCGGCTCCACTCAACCGATGAGGATTCCGCCATGACTAGCCGTACTTCCTCCCTGCTTACCGCCGCTGCAGCTTGCAGCGCGCTGCTCGCGTTCGCGCCTGTGCCGACCCAAGCGTCGGACTCGATCCCTTCGTCCGCGACCGAAGTCAGGCCACTGCTCCTCGGCTCGACCGCCCCCGATGTCTCGCTGCAGTCGACCGACGGCCAGACCGTCGACTTCGGCGCCCTCGTGAGGTCCAAGCCGACGGTCGTGATCTTTTACCGCGGCGGCTGGTGACCATACTGCAATACGCAGCTGGGTCAGCTGCAAGAGATCGAGAGTGAACTGGTCGGGCTCGGCTACCAGATCGTGGCCGTGAGTCCGGACCTTCCCAAGAACCTCCAGCCGACGGTCGCGCGTCACGAGCTCGGCTACCGGTTGCTCTCCGACGCGACGATGACCGCGGCGCGCGCCTACGGAATCGCGTACCGAGTCGACGACAAGACCGTCGGTCAGTACAAGGGCTACGGCATCGACCTCGAGGCGGTCTCCGGACAGGACCATCACCTGCTGCCGGTGCCAGCGGTCTTCATCCACGACGGCAAGGGCCAGCTCGCCTTCTCCTACGTCAACCCCGACTACAAGGTGCGGTTGGCGCCGGCGGTACTGCTCGCAGCGGCGAAGGCTGCCATCGCGAAGTAGAGCTCGAGGAATAGAACAGCGGTCGAGCTACGAGTCGGCCATCCAGCTCGCGTCCTTGCCGGCCATCCAGCCGGCGTCCTGGCCGGCCATCCAGATGGCGACCGCGGTCGCGAACTCCTCGGGCTCCTCGAGGAACGGCTGGTGACCGCTGCGTTCGAACCGGCGCAGCGTGGCGCTCGGCAGGGTGTCCGCGATCTCGTCCCAGAGCACGTGGGGAACGATGTAGTCGTAACGGCCTTGCGCGAGGAAGATCGGCACGCCCAGGCTGCTCGACCGGGTCCGCACTTCCCAAGTCGGCAACAACGACGCCATCAGATGGCGGACCAGGTCCGGCCGGGCGTCGGCATCGTGGAGCACCGACGCGGCATCGAAGCGCGGATCCCAGTAACGCATCGGAGTCTGGGCGATCAGTAGCTCGCTGAACGAAGCCCCCGGAGCCAGCTTCCCCAGGTTCTCGGCGAGCAAGCGTTTTCGCTCCTCCGAGGCGTCCCGCTCGAAGAAAGCCGTCTGCTGGGCCGCCAGCGCCGCCATGTTTCCAACCGGAGGCGCCCCGACCGCAATCACGTGCGACACGGCTCCCGGAGCGCGTGCGCCGTACTCGATCGCTAACGCGCCCAGGATCGAGTGACCGAGGACCGCCACCCGCTCGACACCGAGAGCCGCGCGCACCGCCTCGAGGTCGGCGACCAGGACATCCCAAGTGACGTCGCTCGCGGCGCCGGTCGATCTTCCGCTTCCCCGCAGGTCGACGAACACCAGACGCAGGCGCTGATCGAGCGCCGAGGGCATCGTCCGCTGGTGCGACGAAGTGCCCAGGCTGCACAGCACCAGGACCACCGGACCTTGCCCGCGCTCGGTGCAGAAGAGCTCAGCCCCGGCGACCTCAACCTCCATGCTCACCTTCATGTTGGTCGCGCGATCGGGCACTGCCGACGATCAGCCGGTGGGCGCGCAGTCGGAGCGACTGGATGCGGATGAAACCGCGCGCGTCCACCTGGTCGTAGCCACCTTCGACGTCCATCGACGATAGCTCGCGGTCGTAGAGCGAGCTCGGAGATTCGCGCCCCAGCGACTGGACGCCGCCCTTGTAGAGCTGGAGCCGAACCCGCCCGTCGATCAGTTGCTGAGCACGGGCGAACGCGGCACGGACGAACTCCATCTCCGGACTGAACCAGAAGCCGTTGTAGATGAGCTCGGTGAACTTCGGCGACAGGCCATCGCGAAGACGTAGCACTTCACGGTCCATCGCGATCCCCTCGAGGTCGCGCAGCGCATGGTGGAGGATCGTCCCGCCCGGAGTCTCGTAGACCCCCCGCGACTTGATGCCGACGAACCGGTTCTCCACCATGTCGATGCGACCGATCCCGTGGCGGCCCCCGAGCTCGTTCAGGTAAGAAAACAACTCGAGCGGATCGCTGCGCTCGGCGCCGTCGTCGAGGTTGACCACCCGTGTCGGCATCGCGTCTCGGAAGTGCACCTCGATTCTTGCCGGGGTGTCTGGCGCGTCCACCGGCGAGCGGGTGAGATCGAACATCTCGGGCAGCGGCTCGTGCATCGGGTCCTCGAGGATCCCGGACTCGTAGCTCTTGTGCATCAGATTCTCGTCCATGCTGTACGGCTTCTCGGCGCCGAACTCGAGCGGGATGCCCTGTTCCTCGGCGTAGCGCAGGAGATCGGTGCGGCCCTTGAACCGATCCAGGAAGGCCCGATCCTTCCACGGCGCGATCACTTCCAACCGAGGAGCGAGCGCGGCGTAGGCAAGCTCGAAGCGAACCTGGTCGTTGCCCTTGCCGGTGGCGCCATGCGCGAGCGTGGTCGCACCATGCTCGAGCGCGATCTCGACTTGGCGGCGCGCAATCAGCGGCCGCGCCAGAGAGGTCCCGAGCAAGTAGCGATTCTCGTAGACCGCGTTACCGGCTACCGCGGGGAAGATGAAGTCGGTGACGAACTCGCGCCGCAGATCTTCGACGAACACCTGGTGAGCGCCGATCCGCTTCGCGCGCTCGGCCTGGCGGTCGAAGTCTTCGCGCTGGCCGACGTTGGCGATCATCGCGATCACTTCGTATCCGCGCTCTTGGAGCACTCGCAGAATGCAGGAGGTGTCGAGACCTCCGCTGTAGGCAAGGACGGCTCGGTTCTGGGTCATCGCGTTTCTCTTTCGTGGCTCGGTTGGAAGGGGCGCGGATTATGGGGGCAGCCGCCGCTCGGCTCAACCCTCGGAGTTGTTCCCTCAAGCGTAGCCGCCGATTTCAGGCGGCCGACGGCCGCGGAGGAACGCTTCGGTAGGCCGCCTCGGGAGGCGCTCGGACGTCATCGGCTCCGGCGTTCGCTAAAATTTTCTCACCCCAGCCGGACATACACCTCGTGCTACT
>JAQBHE010000608.1:0-6923 GCA_032128015.1 Holophagae bacterium | reverse complement strand
CGTGAAACGGAATCAGGGCGCCGGTTCTCCGGCGCCCTGATTTCTCTTGGCCCTGGTTTTCTGGACCCTGACTTCTGGCACCCTGAGACTTCTGGCACCCCAACTCGTGGGAGCCCAGACACGGAGGCCAAGCCACATGAGCAGACGACTCGGCATCGGCTTCGTCGGCAGCGGCTTCATCACCCGCTTCCACATCCGCTCATGGGTGGCGGTTCGCGACGCCGACGTTCTCGGGATTTGGAGCCCGAACCGCGAGCACGCCGCCGCGGCGGCTCAGCTGGCGCGCGACCTCGACGTCGGCGAGGCTAAGCCGTTTCCATCGATCGCGGCGATGGTCGCCGATCCTGCGATCGACGCGCTGTGGATCTGCGGCCCGAACCACCAGCGTCTGGCCAACCTCGAGGAGGTGGCGAGCTCGATCGCCGCCGGGCTCGGGGAACTGGTCGGGGTCGCGTGCGAGAAGCCGCTCGGCCGCAACGTCTCCGAGGCGCGGCGAATGGTCGAGCTCGCCCACAGCACAGGCCTGCTCGACGGCTACCTCGAGAACCAGGTGTTCGCACCGGCAGTAGTGCGCGGCCGCGATCTCGCCTGGAGCCGGGGCGCCGCCGCCTCCGGCAGGCCCTACCTCGCGCGCGCCGCCGAGGAGCACAGCGGCCCCCACAGCTCGTGGTTCTGGCGCGGCGAGCTCCAGGGCGGCGGGGTGTTGAACGACATGATGTGCCATTCGGTCGAAGCCGCGCGGTTCCTGCTCACCGAGCCCGGCCAGCCACGGTCGTCGATCACTCCGGTGACGGTGAACGCCCAGATCGCGTGCCTCAAGTGGCAGCGTCCGGAGTACGTCGACCAATTGCACCAACGCTTTGGCGCCGCAGTCGACTACCGCCACCGGCCCGCCGAAGACTTCGCCCGGGTCACCATCGAGTATCGCGATTCCGAACGGCACCCGCTGATCGTCGAGGCGACAACCTCGTGGAGCTACGTCGGCGCCGGCCTGCGCCTGTCGATGGAGCTCTTAGGACCCGAGTACTCGATGAGATCCAACAGTCTCGACACCGACCTCCAGCTGTTCTTCAGCCGCGACCTCCAGCAACGGCAGGGCGAAGATCTGCTCGAGAAGCAGAACGCCGAGCTCGGGCTGATGCCGGTGATCGCCGACGAAGCCGCTGCCTACGGCTACGATGCCGAGAATCGGCACATGGTGCAGGCGTTCCGTCGCGGCCGAAGGCCGCGCGAGAACTTCGAGGACGGGCTCGCGGTCACCGAGCTGTTGATGGCCGCCTACCTGAGCGCCGAGCAGGGGCGCTCGGTCGACTTCCCGCCAGCCGGGCTGGACAACTTCGAGCCGGCGGTCGCGCGCGGCGAGTGGAATCCCGAGACGCCGCCGGCTCGTGGTCGCGAATAGTTGAGGCCGGGCTGCCAGGGGGAAGGAGGAACCACCGTCTACTCCGGAGACCGCGGCGGGCCTTCGTAGTAGTCGAAGAAACCAATCATCATCTCGTCGGTGGTCTGTTCGCCCCATGAGATGTCGCGACTGGAATCCGGATTGCGCGGGTTGCTTGCCGAGTTGTCCCAGGTAGCGCGACCCAGAAGGCGGGTTCCCGCGGGCATCGGCTTCGGCTCGGCGAGGACGTAGGTGGTTTGCCAGTCGAAGTCCCAGGGCTCGACCAGCAACAGGATCTCTTCGCCGCCATCCGGGTAGCGCGCGCGGTACTCGAAGGACCTGCCGCGCAGATGCAAGTGCGGCCGCAGCGATAGCAGCATCGAGTCGCGCGCGAAGGTGAACGACGCCTCGGCGGTCACGGAATTGCTGCCGGCCGGAATCCACAAGAACGGCGTCGACACCAATCCGGTTCGCGACTCGCGTTCCGGCGGCTCGCGCGCCAACACCAGACCGAGCCGCGACCGGTCGGTCTCGACCTCGCCGGTTGGCGTGTAGTGCATCTGGAAGGCGATCGTCGCGCCCGCCGGAATCCGCCGGCCGAGACCGGCAGGGAACACCAGCGGCTGGTCGCCGGGCACGTAACCACCGAGACTCCCGACCGTCCGCGCATCGTCATCGCCGGGCCCGGACCGCGCGCCCTCGAGGAAGGACTCGACGATGATGTGGTGAACCACTCGCGGATTGCCGGGCCGGGCCTCGGCGGCCTGCACCCACACGTCCTCCGCGAACGGCGCCGCCACACGGTAGGCGTGATACGGCAGGTCGCCGGTGGCCGGCACCGTGACTTCGGCGGGTAGCTCGATGATCACGTCGGGTTTGCCGATCCGCCAGCCGTCGGCCGACTCGTCGCTCGCTGCCGGCTCGGGATCAACCAGCGGGTCGCCGGGCGGCATGCCGGCGACGAGCCAATCCAGAATCGTCCGGCGCGCGACCTCGGGCAGCCGGCGGTCGTTCTCGAAGCGCCCGTAGCGAGGATCGGCGTGCCACGGCGGCATCACGCCGGCGCCAACCACCTCGGCGATCCGCCGTCCCCAGGGTCGGACCTGAGCGAAGGTCGAGAGCGCGAACGGCGCCGGGCCGCCCGAGCGGTGGCACTCGACGCAGTGACGCCGGAACAACGATCCAACGTCGCCAGACCAGGTCGGCTCCGCGGCCGATGTCGCAGATCCGCCGGCCAACGCCAGCGCGACGATCCACCCTGCTGCCGTCGCCTGCCGACATCGCGGCCTCGGCGACGCGCCGCCCGTGCTCACGGCCCGGCGGCGGCGGCCTTCAGGTTGGTGATCCGGTAGAGCTTGCTGCGGGTGCGCAGGATCAGGCTGCCGCTCGCGATTGCCGGCGTCGCCATGCACATCTCGTCGAGCGAGTTCTTCCCCACCACCGCGAACTCGGGACCGGCTTCGATCACGTAGGTATCACCGTCCTCGTTGAGCGCGAAGATCTTGCCGTTATAGGCCCACGGTGAGGCGGTGAATCCTCCCGAGCCGCGCTCGAGCCGGTTCTTGTCGTAGATCAGTTCGCCGGTCTTGGCATTGTGGGCGGTGAAGAACCCGCGGTCGAGCAGGGTGTAGTAGGTGTCGCCGTAGACCAGTGGCGTCGGGTTGTAGGGACCGGCCTGGGGCAGAAACCACACCACGTGCTCGTTACTCTTGGCACCCTCGGCCAGGGTGATGTCACCGCTCGCTCCCGGTCGGATCGCGTACACCGGACGAATCTGATCGCCGACGTAGCCCGAGGCCACGTACAGCAGCCCGTGCTTCGAGAACGGCTGCGGGATCGCGATCGAGGACATGCCGCCGAACTGCCACAAGATCTTCCCCTGCTTGTCGTACGAGCGCACTCGATCGGTACCGACGGTGATGATCTCAGTGCGCAGCTCGTTCTCCCAGACGTAGGGAGTCGCCCAGTTGCTTCCTTCCTCGCGCTCGACCCGCCAGCGCTCTTCGCCGGTGCGTTTGTCGAGCGCCATCAGGTACGACGAGTCGTCGTTGTCGTTGACGATATAGAGGTCATCGCCATGGACCACTGGCGATGCCGCGGTTCCCCAGCCGAAACGGGTCCGGAACTGCCCCAGCTCCTTCTTCCACACCGGCTCGCCGTCGAGGGTGAGCGCATAGACCCCGAGGTTGCCAAAGTAGGCGTAGACCCGCTCGCCATCGGTGACCGGCGTCTCCGAGGCGTAGGTGTTCTTGAGGTGACGCGGCGCCTGGGGCGCCCCGCGGTGAACCTCGCGCTCCCAGCACAGATCGCCGCTCTCGAGGTCGACGCAGTAGACCACCCAGTGGTGAACGTCCTCCGGCGGCTGCATCCGATTGCCCCCGAAGTACAACCCCTTCTGGGGCTCCTCCACGACACCGTCGCTCCACACCGTGGTGACGAAGATCTTGTTGCCCCAGACGATCGGCGACGACCATCCGAGCCCTGGGATCTCCCGCTTCCAAACCACGTTCTCGGATTGACTCCACGAGATCGGCAGCCGTGGATCTTCCGCCGCGACGCTCATCGCGTCCGCACCACGAAACGCCGGCCAGTTGTCGCTGGGCGGGGCAGCGGCGGCGCTCGCGACCGTGACGGCGGCAGCTACCAACGCTGCTAGCGATGCTGCTGCGAATGATCGGGGCAGGGCGTTTTCGTGGAGATTCATGACTCGACCCTCGGGGACGTTTGGCTGTGAGCCAGGAGAGCGTGGCGCTGCACCAGGAGAGCCTGGCTGCTCAGAAACTGACGATCAGTTTAGCTGATCGGCTGACCGGCGCCGCCACCACGCTCAAACCTCCGCCCTGCGGGCCCTGGAGCCGCTTGCCGCACCAACGTCAGTCCATGGTCAGGCCAAGGCCAAGGTCAGGCCAAGGTCAGTTGACCGGCACGCGCGCTCTCGACATCGAGCAGCTGGCGCTTGGCATCGAGACCGCCGCCGTAGCCGGTGAGCGACCCGTCGCTGCCAATGACGCGATGACACGGCAGCACGATCGGTAACGGGTTCTTGCCGTTCGCGGCTCCAACCGCCCGCGAAGCTCCCGGCCGCCCGACCCGCCGCGCGAGCTCGGCGTACGAAATGGTCTCGCCATACGGAATGTTCGCGAGCTCCCACCACACCCGCTCCTGAAACGGGGTCCCGTGAGCGACGAGCTCGAGTCGGAACTGCTGGCGCTCGCCCGCGAAGTACTCGCCGAGCTGACGCGCGGCCTCCGCAAAGGCGGTGGGATCTTCGGTCCAACCCGGGTCGGGCGAGCGCGGGTTCTTGTCCCCAGGCAGGCTGATGAGATGCAACGACTCCGCGTCCCCGGCGAGCAACAGGGTTCCGAGTGGACTCTCGATGGTTCGGTATCTCATGGTGAGGGGCTCCTTGCATTTGTCGGCATGTGACTCCACAACAGGATGGCGGCATAGGCCCGCCACGGTCGCCAAGACTCGGCCCGCGCCTTCAGCCGCGCTGCGGTCTCAGGCGCCCCGGCCCGACCAACAGCCTTGCGCAACCCGAGGTCGCCCGCCGGAAACGCATCGGGAAGCCCGAGGGCGCGCATCGCGACGTAGTGGGCGGTCCACTCTCCGATTCCTGGCAGGCGCTCGAGCTGGGTCACCAGCTCGTCGAGCTCGAGCGCCGGATCGAATCCGAGCTCGCCGGACGCCACCGCTGCGGCGAGACCACGGATGGTGGCAGCGCGCGCCGCCGGCAGGCCGATTGGGCGCAGGTCGGCGGCGGCGAGGGTCTCGGGCCAGGGAAAATAGTGGCTGAGACCGCACTGAGAATCCTGTGAAACCAGCTCTTCGGGCACCCGGTCTCCGAACGAGGCCACCAGCCGCCCCGCCAGTGTGCTCGCCCCTTTGACCGTGACCTGCTGACCGAGCACCGCGCGCACCGCGACTTCGAAGGCGTCGAAGGATCCCGGAAGACGAACCCCGGGCCGCGCCGAGATCCTGGGACCGAGCACCGGGTCGCTCGCGAATCGCTCGGCGATCGCCGCCGGATCGGCGTCGAGGTCGAACAAGCGGCGCACCCGCTGCACCAACGGCAGCAGCGACGGCAGCCGCTGCGGCGCTGTCGCGAACTGGATCCCTAGCTCGAGCGAGCCCTCCGCCACCTGGCGGACACGGATGATTCCGGCGAGCTCGCCGAGACGAAAGGTCCGCAAGTAGCGGTCGCCGTCCACCGCCTCGACGCCGGGCACCGCGCGCATCACGAGGAAGTCCAACAGTCCACGCCAATCGAAAGGACAGCGATGCGAAAGCCGCAGGCTCAACTCGGCCGAGCCGCCGGGTAGGGCGTGGCCACGTCGCAGGCTGCTGGGGGAGCAACCGAAAGCGTGATGGAAGGCGGCGTTGAAGCGCCTGTTGCTGCCGAAGCCCGAACCGTAGGCGACGTCGACCATCGGCAGCGGACCTTCGCGAATCAAGCGACGGGCGAAGTGCAGCCTTCGGGTGAGTGCGACCGCGACCGGGGTGGCGCCGAGGTGCTTCAAGAACAAGCGGCGCAGGTGACGGTCACCGACTCCCAGGCGACGCGCCAGCTCCGGGACGTCGCCGTCGTCGTCGAGCGCGCCGTCGTCGATCAGGCGCAGCGCGCGGCGCACCGTCGCCGAGGTTCCGGTCCATGCCGAAGTGCCGGGAGCCGCTTCCGGCCGGCAGCGCAGACAGGGTCGCAGGCCGGCGGCCGCAGCCGCGGCTGCGGTTGGGTAGTACACCACGTTCTCGGCTTTCGGCTCTGGCGCCGGGCAGATCGGCCGGCAGTAGATCCCGGTGGTACGCACGCCGACGAAGAAGCGACCGTCGAAGCGCGGATCACGCGACCGTCGCGCTCGCTCGAGGCTTTCCAGATCGGAGTCGAGATGGAGGATTTCGGCCATCGCGAGCCGAACTGTAGCGCCTCGCAGGCAATCGGTCTGGCCGTTTTCGGACCTGTTCCACAAACGGTCGGCTCGGCGTCGGCTTGATCCTCGGCGCGCTGCTAGTGGTTGCGCTCTCCACCTGTCTTGTGCACGCCTGGAGAGCCTCGTCTGTGAGTCGGGCTACCGGCCTCCGCTACCAGTAGGCGCCGCTCACAAGCCGTAGGGCAGCCGTCCAGGGATGTAGTCGTTGACGCACCCCGAGATCGCCCGACCGCCGAGCTCGCCGGCGACCACGCCGCCGCGCCGCCGCCGTTCGTAGATCGGCACCGAATAGACATGGACGTCGCGCAGCCGGCCGTCGACCACTCGCCCGCCTTCGTCCTGGAGACGGCAGCGACGCTCTCCCGGCTCGGCTCCTGGTTGATCGATCTTGATCGAGGTGAGGCCGTGCACCTGATGATCGAGGACCAGGAAGCCCACGACGCCGGCCATGGTCAGGATCGCCACCGAGAAAATGCCGTCGCCGCGCAAGGTGGAGGGCTAGAGGGCTAAGGGCTAGGGCATTCCATTCACGAGGTCGTGGACCATGAGGGCGGTGCGGCCGAGGTCGCCGGCTTGTCGAAGAGTTGCAGGCGCTGAGAGAGCGGAGTCAGGGT
>JAQBHE010000607.1:0-4290 GCA_032128015.1 Holophagae bacterium | reverse complement strand
CTCAACCTTGATTCCCGCTGAGGTGATCGCGGACGCCGTGGGAGATTACCGGGAGTTGGCGCCAGTGCGTGGGGTGCGGTATGCCGCCGGCGTGGACCCGTCAGGTCGTGGCTCCGCTTGGGCTCAAGACCCCGCCCGAGCCGCCCAGGGAGGGTCTCGAAGTAGTGGCGACCACGGCGAGCCAGCAACACCGGCGCCGCCAGGAAGAGTGCCGCGGCCATGGCGATCTGGTACAGGATCCACACAGCGGGGCACCGAGTCCATCTCCCTCTCGGGGCGTGAGTTGGGCTAAGCCCAGCGAGTATAATCGGCGGTGCTCGGAAGAGCGCGAAGCGTCCTTGGGGCGGCGCTAAACGGCGATGGCTGCTGAGCCGTATGAACCTTGAGGTGCAAACAGGTGCGGCTGGTGTTTTCCAAGAATCAACAGTTGGCGACGGTTCGCGAGTCGACGGATCGCGACCTCTTGTCGGCGATCGCGGGCGCGGACGAGGTTGCGCTCGACGAGCTGATCCGCCGCAAGACGCCGGTGTTGGTGCAGGTGGCCTTCCGGATCGTCGGTGACCTCGAAGAGGCCCGCGACGTCGTCCAGTTGACTTTTCTCCGAGTCTGGGAGAACCGCCAGCGCTACGACGAGCGCTTCAGCCCGAACACCTGGATCTACCGCATCACCACCAACCTGGCGATCGACCACCTGCGGTCGCGGCGCAGTCGTGAGCGGGTCGCCGAGCCGCTGCGGCTGCATATCGAGCGCGGTCTCGAAGCCCATGCCCCATCGGCGTTGTCGCGGCTCGGGGAGCGCGAGGTCCAGGCCATCTTTGCCGAGCTTGCCGTTGGCTTGACCGAGAAGCAGCGCGCGATCTTCGTCCTCCGCGAGCTCGAGGGCCTGTCGTCGGCGGAAGTCGCCGAGGTCGTGGGGTGCCGCGAATCGACCGTGCGCAACCACCTCTTCAACGCCCGCCGCACGTTGCGCGCGGCGCTCCTCGAGCGCTACCCGGAGTACGCGCCGGCGGTCACCGCCCCCGCCAGTACCGCCTCGGAGGCTTCGTCGTGACCGGCACGGACTGCCCCGATTGGCGGGCCCTGCGCGCCGTTCGTGACACCCGCGGCTCCGCCGAATCGGCGATCAGTGCCAGCACGGAGCTCGACTGGCTCGCGGCGCTCGAGCACCGCGGATCGTGCCGCCGCTGCGCCGACGCCGCGCTAGCCGCCGAGCCGCTGTTGGTTTTCGAGCGGCTGGCCCCGCCCAACCTCGACGCCGACGAAGGCGAGCGGATGCGGGATCGAGTGGCGGTCGCCCGACGGTTGCAGCGGCACCAGTCGCGACACTTCCTACGCCCCGGCAGTCTCCTACGTGCCGGCAACCTCCGGCGTGCCGGCGATCTTCGGCGTGCCGGCAACCTGGCAACGGTCGCCGCCGCCGCCGCCTTCATCCTGGCGGTGACCGCTCTCGGGCCGAGGGTGGGTCCGCGCGTCGAGAGCCCAGCGAATTCGGTCGCGGTCTCGATTGCGCGCTTCGGCGAAGCAGGCTCTGGTGAGCCCGGCGAACCAGAGGCCCGGCGTCTGGCCACCGTGCAGCTCGGGATGCTGCCTCTGGTCGAGGGTGCGACCGAGATCAGCATGCTGGTCGGCGGCGAGTCCTACGACTGGGTTCAGGTGAGCTTCGGCCGTTGAGGCGGGCGCGGTCCGTCATGTTCGACGTTCGTGGGGTGGCCGGGTCGGTGGTGGTGCTCGCTTGCGCGTTGGTGATCTTCGGGCCGGTCGCAGCGGCAGCGCAGCCGCAGATCGAGACCCTGTCGGTCAAGGCCTTTCGACTCGCGCACCAGCCCGCTCGCGAGGCGCTGCGGCTAGTCGAGCCGATGTTGTCGCCGGCTGGCAGCGTCGAGCTGCGTTTGGCGGACAACACCCTGGTGCTGACCGACCAGCCGACGGTGATCTCGAGGATCGAGTTTCTGTTGCGCGAGTTCGATCACACGCCGTTGGATTTGCAGCTCGCGATCCACCTCCTGAGGGTCACCCAGGGACCTCCGGATTCGGCGCATCAGAACCTGCTCGCTCTGCCCCCGGGGCTGGTCGAGAGCCTCGGTGCGATGGCCAGCCGCAACCGCTACGAGTTGCTCGGGGCGATCGAACTGGCGTCCAAGGAGGGCGCCGAGGTCAGCTACGAAGTGGCCGAGAAGTACGAGGTGCGGTTCACCGTCGGCACCGTGCTCCTCGAACAGCGACTGCGGCTCCGCAGCTTCGAGGTCTTGCAGTGGCTCGGTGACATCAAGTCTTCGCTGCTCCAAGCCCACCTCAACCTGTGGCTGGGCAAGACCCTGGTGGTCAGCGTCGCCGATCGTGGCCTGGCGGTCGCGGTCACCTGTGCGATCGCCACGAAGCCACCAGCGGAACGCCCGGCCGCCGGCGTGGGGGAGCCGTAGATGGAATTCGTGTGCCGAGTCGGCACTCCCGACGGCCGAGTGGTCGAGGAGGTGTTGGCTGCTCGCGACGAGCGCGCGGTGCGTCGCGACCTCGAGCGCAGGGGCTATCGAATCTTCGAGGTTCGCGGCCGCGGGCTCCGCTTCACGCTACCGGCGTGGTCGGGGAGCCGCAAACGGATCAAGGACCAGGATCTGCTGCTGTTCAACCAGGAGCTCGCCGGGCTGCTCAAGGCCGGCCTGCCGCTGCTGCAGTCTCTCGAGCTGATGCTCGAGCGCCAACGCGACCCGACGTTCCGCGAGGTTCTCGGCGAGATCCGCGACCAAGTCAAAAGCGGCGAGGAACTCTCGACCGCGTTCCAATCCTTCGGGGAGCTGTTCCCGCCGCTCTATGCGTCGACCCTGATGGCGGGCGAGCGCAGCGGCGAGCTCGAACAGGTGATGCGGCGGTTCGTTCGCTACCTGCGACTGGTGATGGAGACCCGCAAGCGGATCACCAGCGCCCTGATCTACCCGACGGTGCTGGTCAGCCTGTCGGCGGTGATGATGGCGGTGATGACGGTGTTCGTCCTGCCCAGGTTCCGGGTGTTCTACGACGCGATGGACGTCGAACTGCCGCTGGCGACGCGGTTCGTCCTCGGCCTGTCGGTGTTCTTGCGCCAAAACGGGTGGTTGCTGATCGTCGGGTTGGCGGTCGCGGCGTTTTTCTTCAGCCGCTGGGCCGCGACTTCGGCCGGACGCGAGTGGCTCGACCGGCTACGGATCCGGCTGCCGGTGATCGGCTCGATTCTGCATCGGTTCGCGATCTCGGAGTTCGGGCGCTCGCTCGCCACGCTGTTGGCCGGCGGCCTGCCGCTGGTGCCCGCGCTCGAGGTATCGGTGAACGGCGTCGGCAACGCTTTTCTGCGCAGGCGTCTCGAGCCGGTGCTCGACAACGTCCGCGAAGGAACCGCGCTCCACACAGCGCTCGCCAACACCGGAGTGGTCCCGGATCTCGCGATCGACATGGTCAAGGTCGGCGAGGCCACCGGCGCGCTCGACGAGATGCTGAACAACGTCTCCGACTTCTTCGACTCCGAGATCGAGACCGGGATCCAACGGCTGCTGACCCTGGTCGAGCCGGTCATGCTGGTGTTGATGGGGATCACGGTGGGGGGTCTGCTGATGGCGATGTACCTCCCGTTGTTCACCATCCTGGGTAAGGTCCAATGACCGCGTTTGGCACCGCGCAGGCGACCGCGGCGGCCGCGGCTGAGACGGAGAACCGATGACGCTCGAGACTCGACCGAGCGATTCTGGAACGACCAATTCCGGAACGACCGGTTCTGGAGCGACCGGGCTCGAGGGCTATCCCTCGGAGCAAGCCCGGCTGGCCGAGGCCGAAGCGCGAGCCCAGGACTTAGCGAGGCGCTACGGCTTCGACTATGTCGACCTCAGCCATTACCGCTTCGACAACGACCTGTTCCGCAAGATCCCGTTCGAGCTGATGCTGCGCTACGGGTTTATCCCGGACCGTCAACTCGAGGGTCGCTTGGCGGTGATCATGGCCGACCCTTCGGACGTCACCAAGCTCGACGAGCTCGAGCTGCAGCTCGGACAGTCTCTCGAGCCACGGGTGGGAGCGGCGACGCTGATCGACACGATCCTCGAGAAATCCGAGAGCGCCCAGCGGGTCCTCGACGAGGCCACCGAAGACTTCCGCATCCAGCTGGTGCAGGAGGACGAGCGCGGCGGCGAGGTGCTGTCGATCGATCGCATCAACTCGGACCAGAGTCCGATCATCAAGCTGGTCGATTCGACGATCTATACCGCCATTCAGCGGCGCGCGAGTGATATCCATATCGAGACCGGTGATGACTCGGTCCGCGTGAAG
>JAQBHE010000606.1:0-8833 GCA_032128015.1 Holophagae bacterium | reverse complement strand
GAAGTCTCCCTCGAGGAGCCGCGACACTGCGGCTTGGGTGAGCGCCGAGCATTCGAGGTCGCTGGCCTCTTTGGCGATGGTCGTTGGGTTGACCATCGACTTCGGCACGACCACCCAGCCCAGACGGAGGCCGGGGGCGAGGATCTTCGAGAACGAGCCGACGTAGCACACCCAGTCCGGCGCCAACGCCAGGAGTGGCGGCGCGAAGGGTCCGTCGTAAGCGAGCAGGCCGTAAGGATCGTCCTCGATCACCGGCAGGCCACGAGAGCTGACCAGGTCGGCCAATCGCTGACGCACCGCCGACGACAAGCTGACGCCAAGCGGGTTGTGAGCGTCCGGGATCATGTACAAGAAGGCGGGCCGGTGGCCGCGCTCGAGCAGGTCGGCAAGCTCGTCGACCGCCAGCCCGGTCTCGAGGTCGGTCGAGATCGCAAGCAGCCGCGGTCGCAGCGGAGTCACCGCCTGGAGCGCACCCGGGAAGGTGATCGCTTCGAGCGCAACCTCACCACCAGGCTCGAGGAACAGCCGAGCCAGCAGGTCGATCCCCTGCTGAGCCCCGGAAGTGATGACGATCTGGTCGACCTCGCAGGGAGCGCCACGCAGCGTCATCAGCTCGGCGACCTGCTCCTTGAGTCGACGGTTGGGCGGTCGATACTGGAGGTTCCGTCGATCGGACAGCAGAGCCTCCGAGACCGCTCGCCGGTACTCATCGACCGGGAACAGCGCGGGATCTGGAAGGCCGCCGGCGAGCGAGACGACGCCCGGCCGAGAGGCCAGCTCGACCATCTCGCGGAGTCGAGAGCGGCGCTGATCGGCGGTCCACTTCGCGAGCCGATGCTCGATCGGCGCCACTCCGTGATCCACGTCTTGATCCACGTCTTGATCCGAAGCTTGATCCAAGGGGCTATCGAGACTGGCGAGCTGGGGCATCGTCTTTCGGCTCCGTCCTGGTGTCGTCTTCGGCACCGCCTGTTGGACATCATAAACCAAAATCGGTCCAACGAGCTTCAAATCGTCACGAACCCATCAGATTTCGATACGATCCGTCACTCGGGCGACCTCTGCTACCCTACTCCTCTCGCGGAGGATGCTCGATGCCCAAGCTAGATCAACGCGACCTCGACATCCTGCGCCAGCTGCAGGAGGACTCGAGCCTCTCGACCGCCGAGCTCGCGCGCCGGATGAAGATGTCGGCCCCGGGACTGCAGAAGCGGCTCAACAAGCTCGCCGCTTCCGGAATCGTCCGCGGAGAGGTCTTGCTGGTCGACCGTCAGGCGGTCGATCTCGATGTGCTGTGCTTCGTCCACGTCACCCTCGCCCACCACGAGCCGGACATCGTTTCGCGCTTCCGCGAAGCGATCTGCGCGCTCCCCGAAGTGCTCGAATGCCACCTGATGACCGGCGAGTTCGACTACTTGATCAAGGTCGTCACCCGCAACCATCGCGAGCTCGAGCGATTCCTGGTCGAGCAACTGACCAAGATCGCCGGGGTCGACAAGATCCGCACCAGCATCGTGCTCAACGAGATCAAGTCGACGACCGCCCTGCCGCTGGCGCGCCGACCGCGGCCGGCCTGATCCCGAGAAATCCGTAGTTTCGCGGCTCGTGACCCGTCATCCGGCACGAGCCACCGACATCGGGCCGGCCAGAGCGGCCGGCCTGAGGGCCGCGAACTGATAGCTTCGCCGCTCGCGATCCGTCATTCGGCCAAGCGGCCGGCCGGAGGACCGGACAAAGCGGCCGGCGAAAAAGGAGAGACCAAGGATGAACGGCGCCGAGAGCCTGATTCGCACCGCCGCACGAGCCGGCGTCGAAGTTTGCTTCAGCAACCCCGGGACCACCGAGATGCACCTCGTCGACGCTCTCGACCGGGTGCCGGGGGTGCGGGCGGTGCTCGGCCTTTTCGAAGGAGTGGTCACCGGCGCCGCGGATGGCTACGGCCGGATGGCCGATAAGCCGGCGCTCACCCTGCTCCACCTCGGACCGGGATTCGCGAACGGCATCGCCAACCTCCACAATGCCCGACGCGCCCGGACCCCGATCGTCAACCTGATCGGCCACCACGCGACCTGGCAACGCAACTACGACCCGCCGCTCAACTCCGATGTCGAAGTGCTGGCAGCGCCGGTCTCGGCGTGGCAGCGGACCTGCGCCGCAGCCTCAGAGATCTCGCGCGACATCGCCGAGGCGATCGCCGCCGCGCGCACGCTTCCTGGCCAGATCGCGACCCTGGTGGTCCCCGCCGACTGCCAGTGGGATCCAGCGCCCGATGCCATCGTCCCGGTACCGGGCACCGCGGGCGGTCGCGTTGCGGACGTCGCGGTCGATGCCGCCGCTTCTGCGCTCGAGGCCGGCGATGCACTGCTGCTGTTGGGCGGCCGCGGGCTGCGCCGAGGCGGTCTGGTGGCCGCGGGCCGGATCGCCAAGTCGACCGGGGCGCGGCTCGCCGCCGAGACCTTCGCGGCGCGGATGGAGCGCGGACCTCACCTGCCAGCGCTCGACCGCGTGCCCTATTTTCCGGAACAGGCGAGCGACTTCTTCGCCAAGGTGAAGCGGGTGGTGCTCGCAGGTGCGCTCGACCCGGTGGCGTTCTTTGGTTACCAAGGAGGTCGACGCCGGCTGATTGACGACCACATCGAGGTGGTGACCCTGGCGCTACCGACCGAAGATGCCGAGGACGCACTCGCGGCACTCGCCGAACGGCTGAAAGCCGGTCGTGGCTTCGACACCCCAACCCCCGCTCGGCCCGCCGTGCCAACCGGCCCGCTCGCCCCGAGCACCATCGCTCAAGCGCTCGCCGCTCACCTGCCGGAGGGCGCGATCGTGGTCGACGAGGGAGTTACTTCGGGAGGCGGCTTCTATCCCGCGACTCGCACCGGCCCCGAACACACCTATCTGAACCTCACCGGCGGCGCCATCGGCTGGGGACTGCCGAGCGCGGTCGGCGCGGCGGTCGCCTGTCCCGAACGCAAGGTGGTGGTGCTCGAAGGCGACGGCAGCGGTCTCTACACGGTCCAGGCACTGTGGACCGCTGCGCGCGAAGGCCTCGACATCACCGCGGTGGTGTTCGCCAACGACGTCTATCGCATCCTCCAGGTGGAGCTCGCGCGCTGCGGTGTCGAGCGTCCTGGGGCCCAGGCGCTCGGGCTCACCGACCTCGGACGGCCGTCGATCGATTGGGTCGCACTGTCCCAAGCCCTTGGAGTGCCGGCCCAGGCGGTGACCACCGCCGAGGACCTCGGACGCGCCTTCCAGAGCGCAGTCGCCGAGCCCGGTCCGCGGTTGATCCAGGTCAAGATGACCGGCGGCGCGGTGGCCGTGCCATGAGGCAACGGCCGCAGCTACCGCATCGATTCCCCAGCGCCACGGATCGCAGGAGCGTCGGATGTCCGATCCATTCTCGGCCGCTGTAGCCCCACCAGCCACACCCCTGGCGCCGACCGGACCACCGTCACCTCCGCGGCGCCGGAATTGGCCGTGGGTCGTCGCCATCGGCCTGTTCGTCGCCTTTGTCTATACCGTGGCACTCCTCGGGTTCTGGTTCTTCTCGCGCGGCACCCGGAGCCCCGACACCCGGATCACCCACGGCACGGTGCTCGAGATCGACCTCGGCGCCCCGCTGTCCGAAGGCCCTCCCGAGACCGACTTCGGTCCGTTCGCGCCCCCTGGCGGCAGCTCGATCTGGGAGCTCCGCCAAGCGATTGCAGCCGCCGCCAGTGACTCCGACATCGCCGGCATCCTGCTGCGGATCAGCAACCCTCTGATCGGTTGGGGCAGCGCCGAAGAGCTGCTCGGCTATCTCGATCGGTTCCGAGAATCGGGCAAGCCAGTCCACGCCCTGCTCCCCGGCGATCTGGTCGGCGACCTCGACTACTTCCTCGCCACCGGCGCCGATCGCATCTGGATCAACCCGGAGACCGGGATCGCGATCAACGGCCTGATCGCCGAGAGCCAGTTCTACCGCGGCTCGCTCGAAAAGCTCCATATCGAGCCGCAGGTGATCATGCACAAGGAGTACAAGAGCGCCGGCGAGCCGTTCGCCAACTCCCAGATGAGCGAGTACATGCGCGAGGCGCTCGCCGCGGTGCTCGCCACCTTCCACGACCGCTTCTTCGAGCGGGTGACCACCCGGCGCGCCATCGACAGCGCCCGACTCGACACCTTCGTCGCCGCGGGCCTCGCCACGGCCGCGGACCTGGTCGAGCTGGGACTCGCCGACGAGCTCGGCTACGCCGACCAGGTCGAGGCGACAATCGCCACCGAAGCCGGGGTCGGCGACTATCACGGCACCCGTCTCTCCAAGTATCTGGAGACCCTCCCCGAAGCCTCGAGCGGTCGCCGACGGATCGCGGTGGTCTTCGGCGAGGGGGCGGTGGTGGCCGAGGCCGCGCAGTCGCCGTTTCCCTTCCTCACCGGCAGCCTGCTATCGGGGCCGCTCGTGGCGCGAAACATCCGCGACGCTGCGCGCGACTCGCGGGTCGCCGCGATCCTGTTCCGGGTCAATTCACCGGGTGGCTCGGCGGTCGGCTCCGACTTGGTGCGGCGCGAGATCGAGAACGCGCGCACCGCCGGCAAGCCGGTGGTGGTGTCGATGGGCGACGTGGCTGGCTCGGGCGGCTACTGGGTGGCGATGGACGCCAACGCGATCGTCGCCCAGCCAACCACGATCACCGGCTCGATCGGAGTGGTGTTCCAGAAGTTCAACCTCGAAGGCTTCTACGAATGGCTGGGGACCGGGGTGGGCCGCGTCGCCACCGCGCCGCGAGCGGGCATCCTGTCCGCTGGCCCCTGGAACCCGGGCGATCGCGAGGCGGTCGAGGGGTGGATGGATCAGGTCTACGACAGCTTCACCGGCTCGGTCGCACGCGCCCGCGAGCTCGAGCTCCAGTACGTGCTCGAGATCGCCCGCGGCCGGATCTGGAGCGGCCGCGATGCCCTGGAGCGCAAGCTGGTCGACCGACTCGGTGGCATTGACGATGCCCTGGAAATAGCGAAGGAGCTCGCCGGTCTCGAGCCCGAGCGCGATGTCCCGCTGGTGGTGTTTCCGCGACCGAAGACCTTGTTCCAGCTCTTCTTCGAGGACGGCTGGGTGAACAGCGGTCCGCTACCGACCCGCGCCGCGATCCTCGACTGGGTGAACCGGGTCGCGACCCCGCGGGTAGCGGCGTTGGCCCCCGAGTTCCGGGTTCGCTGAGCCCGCCCGTCGAGCCGTCTTCCGCCAGGACGAGGAGCGCCCAGAACCAATGTCGCTGGTCCTTCGGAGAAGTGCGAGAGTGACCACCTGCGCCAGCGGCGAGCCGTCGGAAGGAACAGCGTGAGCCTGGCCCCTGGGTCGCGCCTCGGACCGTACGAGATCCTCGGCCCGATCGGGGCGGGTGGCATGGGCGAGGTATACCGCGCCCGCGACCAGCGCATTCGCCGCGAGGTCGCGGTGAAGGTCCTCCCGGAGTCGTTCGAGGGCGAGCCGGAGCGGCTCCGACGGTTCGAACAGGAGGCCCGCGCCAGCGGCCGGCTCAACCACCCCAACATCCTGACCCTTCACGATGTCGGCCTCGAGGACGGCAGACCCTATCTCGTTTCCGAGCTGCTCGAGGGGATGACGTTGCGCGACCGGCTGGCTCGCGGACCGGTCACCGTTGCCGAGGCGCGCGACTACGCATTGCAAATGGCGAAAGGCCTAGCGGCGGCCCACGCGGCCGACATCGTACACCGCGATCTCAAACCCGAGAACGTGTTCTTGACCCGAGACGGCGCAGTCAAGATCCTCGACTTCGGTCTTGCCAAGATAGAACCCAGAGCCCCCGCTGCCGAGACGGCTGGCCAGAGCAACGCAGCGACCCAGTGGAAGCTGACCGGGGCCGGAGTCATCCTCGGGACCGCCGGCTACATGGCGCCAGAGCAGGTGCGCGGCCGACCGGCCGACGCGCGCTGCGATGTCTTCGCGTTCGGCACCATCCTGCACGAGATGCTTGCTGGCCGATCGGCCTTCGGAAGGGACACCGCCGTGGAATCGCTGTCGGCGATCCTGAGCGACGAGCCGCCCGACCTTCCCGAGGCCGTTCCGGAGGGGCTTCGGCATCTCGTCAAGCGGTGTCTCGCGAAGTCGGCGGTAGAGCGTCCCGAGTCGGGCCGCGAGCTGGTCGAAACCTTGGAGGCGGTGACGGCGGAACGGAGCCCTACCCCGGTGCCGCGGAACGTCGGGCTCCGGATCGCTGCCTGGGCGATCGTACTGGCGGTACTGGCGGCAGCGACCTTCCTGGCGATTCGCCGGCCCGCCGGACCCAGGCGGGTTCACGACCTGCGGCTCTCGCAGGTGACCCTCTCGGAGGCCACCGAGGCGTCGCCCGCGTTCTCGCCGGATGGAGGGCGGCTTCTCTACACCGCTGAGCTCGACGGGCTACGTCAAGTCAGAGTCCTCGACCTCGAGACCCGCGCCGAGGAAGCGATCACGGCCGGCGAGTACGACTCCTTGCAGCCGACATGGAGCCCCGACGGCGGTGCCGTCCTCTTCGTGCGCGCGCACCACGCCGGACTGCGGATCGAGCCGGGCGACATCTTTGGAGCCTTCACCGGCGGCGACGTGTGGGAGCGCGACCTCGCCGCCGGAAGCGAGCGACTTCTGTTCGAGAACGCCTACAACCCGGCGATCTCACCTGACGGCAGCCGGCTCGCGGTGGACGCGCCCTGGGCCGGCCCCTCGCGCATCTGGGTAACCGACCGCCAGGGACGCAACCCGCTCCAGGTCACCACCGACACCTCGGAGGCGGTGACTCATCTGCGCCCGCGCTGGTCGCCGGACGGCGAGCGTCTGGTGTTCGTCCACCTCGAGCGCACTCGCTTCGACCTCCGCCTCGTCGACATCGCAACGCGCACGACTCAGATCGTGACCGATGATCTCTACCAGGACGTGGACCCGGTTTTCACCGCCTCAGGCCGCGAGATCCTGTTCTCCTCGTATCGCAGCGGCGGTCTCAACATCTGGAGCCTGCCGATCGACGGGCGCGGAGTTCCCTCGGGGTTCGCGGTGCAGCTGACCACCGGCGCCGGACAGGATCTCGAGCCGTCGCCAGCGCCCGACGGACGCCGCGTCGCCTTCTCTGTGGTGCGGCAAAACGCGAGCATCTGGCGCCTGCCCGTCGATTCCGCTACCGGTCGACCGTCGGGCCCGCCGGAGCAGTTGATCGCCACCACGCGCGAGGACAGTCGCGGCGCCTGGTCGCCCGATGGACGCTGGATCGCGTTCAACTCCGACCGCGCGGGGGCCATGAACATCTGGCTGTTCGACGCTGTCTCGCGGACCGCGCAACAGCTGACCGATGGACCGGGAGGCGACTACCAGCCCGCCTGGTCACCGGACGGACGCCGACTGGTGTTCTTCTCGGCGCGATCCGGCAACGCAGACATCTGGACCATCGATGTTACGGCCGGGTCGCCGCGAGCGCTCACCAGCGCTCCCGCCATGGAGATCAACCCGATGCCATCGCCCGACGGCTCGCAGATCGCCTTCCAATCGGACGCGGGCGGCCGCCTCGAGGTCTGGGTCATGGCTGCGGATGGATCCGGCCCGCGGCCACTCACGTCGGTTGGAGTGACGGGACACTTCCTGCGCTGGAGCGCCGACGGCCGAGAGGTGATCTTCCGCTGCCCGTGCGGCTCCGAGGCGCGCACGATGGCGGCGCCCGTCGCCGGCGGCGAGCCGCGCTCGCTCGCCTCGGTGGTCGGCGGAGCGCACATGTCGCTCTCTCCCGACGGACGGCACATCATGGACGCCGTGGGACACAAGTCCCTGTGGGTCTCCCCGCTCGACGGCGGCGGTGGCCCGGAGATGGTCTTCGAGTTCGACGACCCGGCGATACGGATCGACTACCCCATCTGGTCGCCGGACGGACGATGGGTGTTGTTCGACAGGTTCGCCCCGCGCGGCGGCGACGTCTGGCTCGTGGAGGGGCTGGAGTAGCGCGGAAGCCCGAAGCCGTGGAGACGGATCCGCAACAGATCAAGCCAGCGCCTGAACCGCGCGCGCGCTCCAAGGTCTTGGCCACCCGCAGCTCGCTACAAGCAGGTCACATCGAGGTGCCGGTCCGAGCCCCGCGGCCAACACTCCAGGCCAGCGTTCAGCCGGCAGCCGAGCCGACAATCGCCTCTGCTTCGATCTCGACCAAGAACTCCTCTCCGATCATCCGCGCCGCGACCAGGGTGTTCGCGGGTCGAATCGCTGAGAAGCGCTCGCCGTGAACCGCTGCGACCTTCTCCCAGTCTTCGACGTTCTTGACGTAAATCCGGGTGCGCACCACATCTCGAGCCGGCCGCCGAGCTGCTGGATCGCGGTCGCGATCTTGTCGAGGGCGAACCGTGCCTGCGCCGCCGCGTCATCGCCGCCGACCAGGCCGTCGGGGCCGGTGGCGGTTGTACCAGCCACCAGGATGCGGTCGCCGACTCGCACCGCTCGCGAATAACCGTACTTCGATTCCCACTCGACCCCGCTCGTGACCGAGGTTCTGCCTTCAGCCATCTCGCACCCCTCCTCTCCCCGCGAGATTGTATGTCGGCCCTCCCGGGCAACCCCGAACACTGTTGGCCTAGCTCCTCCTCGAGGACCCGGACCTGGGCGCCTGGGACCGAGCTCGACGGGTCCTCAACGACCGTCAGGGGCTGAAGCCCAAAGGGGTGGAGGCCCGCTAGCTTCCTTGCGTCGTCGGCCGCAGGCCGGCGCCGCAACGACCGCCGTGAGGTGAAGGACGTCGACGGAGCCGAAGGCGGAGTCGGACGTCCGCAACCTCGCTAGAATCCCGCCGCGATGAGATACCCGATCACCTTGATCCCCGGCGACGGC
>JAQBHE010000605.1:0-4565 GCA_032128015.1 Holophagae bacterium | reverse complement strand
GGGCCGACGATCGCCGCCTCGGCAGACTCGGCCTTGCGGTCGATCCCGGCATTCGAGCCGCGCGCGAGCTTCTCGAGCGGACCGAGGCTCGCGAGGTACGGGAACTGGTCCTGACGCTGGCGGTCGTAGACCGGGAAATCGACGGTGCGATCGCGGAAGCTCTTGAGCATCTGGCCGAGCCCGCGTAGGCCCGCCGCGCGCTGGCGCCGTACCCGGTCGAGGTCGACCTCGATCGGGATGATCTGCGGTCCCTCACCAGCTTGGTAGAGCACCATGCCGGCCGGATCCACCACCACCGAACGGCCGTTGCCGCCCGCCTCCAGGCCGTTGGTGTCGAAGACGTAGAGCTGGTTGATCGCCGCGGTGGCGCGCACGATCGCGATCTCGGCGTCGCGATCGATGGTGGGGGTGAGCGAAGGGTGGAGGATGATCTCGGAGCCCATCGCGGCCAGGGTTCGGGTGGTCTCGGGAAACCACATGTCGTAGCAGATCGACATCCCGAAGCGGCCGGCTTCGGGGACATCGAAGACCACGAACTCGTCGCCCGGCGTCACCCCCTGTTCGTAGGGAAGGAACGGGAACATCTTGCGGTAGCGCGCAATCACCGTGCCGTCGGGGGCGATCACCGGCGCGGTGTTGTAGACCGCGGTACCGACCCGCTCGTAGAGGGTGCCGGGAATCAGCCAGATGCCGTGGCGCGCGGCGACCGCTCGATAGGAGTCCTCGGCCGGTCCGGGGAGGGCCTGGGCGTGGTGGACCCCGGGGCCGAAGGACGCGAGCTCGCTGAGCAGCACCATCTGCACCCACGGGAACGCCGAGCACGCGAGATCGATCCGCGTGCACAGCGCCTCGACGTTGTTGTGCGGCAGGATCCGCATCTGGATGGCGGCGATCGAGAACGGTTTCATGCGTGCCACACGGTCTTGACGTTGACGAACTCACGGATGCCCTCGAGCGAGAGCTCGCGGCCGTACCCCGATTCCTTGACCCCGCCGAACGGCAGTCGCGGATCGGACTTCACCAGACCGTTGATGAACACCGCGCCGCAGTCGAGGTGGCGGGCGAAGCGCTCGGCGCGGCTGCGATCGCGGGTCCAAACGCTGGCTCCGAGCCCGAAAGGCGTGGCGTTGGCGACCGCGATCGCCTGCTCGTCGCTGTCGACTCGCAAGAGTACGGCGACCGGTCCGAAGAGCTCATCGCGGTAGGCGTCCATGGCCTCGGTCACTCCCTCGAGGACGGTCGGCGGATAGAAGAAGCCTTCCCCAGAGAGCGGCTCGCCGCCGCACAGTGCTCGCGCGCCCTGGGCGGTCGCGGCTTGGACCTGCTGGTCCAGAGTGTCGCGAAGGTCGGCACGCGCGAGCGGACCGATCTGAGTCTTAGGCTCGAGGGGCCGGCCGATCTTCTGGACGCGCATCGCCTCGACGAAAGCCTCGCGGAAGCGCGGGTAGCACTCGGTGTGGACGAGGAATCTCTTGGCGGCGATGCAGCTCTGGCCGTTGTTGAGGCACCGCGATGTGACTCCCACGGCGACCGCGCGCTCGAGGTCGGCGTCGTCGAGCACCAGGAACGGATCGCTGCCGCCGAGCTCGAGGACCGAAGGCTTGAGGTGTTGGCCGGCGATCGCCGCCACCGCCCGCCCGGCGCGCGCGCTGCCGGTGAGGGTCACCGCGGCGATCCGCGGGTCGCCGAGCACCCGGGCCGCCTGGTCGTTGTCGAGGAACAAGTTGCGCAGGAGCGCAGGCTCGCCGATTCGAGAGAACAGGTCCTCGATGGCAAGAGCGCAGCGCGGGGTGTTGGGCGCGTGCTTGAGCACCACCGCGTTGCCGGCGGCGAGCGCCGGGGCGGCGAAGCGGAACAACTGCCAGAGCGGAAAGTTCCAGGGCATGATCGCGAGCACCACGCCGAGCGGCTCGAACCGAACCCAGGCTTCAGCGCCGTCGGACGGACGTTGCTCGCTTCGGAGCTGCTCGGCCGCGTGCTCGGCGTAGTACCGGCAGACCCAGGCGCATTTCTCGGCCTCGGCCTTGCCCTGGGCTCTGGGCTTCCCCATCTCGAGCGCCATCAGCTCGGCGAGCTCCCCCGCCGAGCGCTCGAGCTCGTCAGCGGCTGCGTTCAGGATCTTGGCGCGGTCGTCAAAACTGCGTCGGCGGTTGGCCCGGTAGCCGACGACCGTGCTATCGAGGGCACTCTCGATATCCCGCTCACTCGCGAGCGGAAACTCCTCGACCAGTTCACCGGTGCTGGGGTCGAGGGTGCGGTACGCGATCACGAAGCCGAAGCCAGGCTGGCGACCGCGACCGCGGTCGCCGCCTGCTCGAAGATCGACAGCGCGCGCTCGAGCTGCTGGTCGGTGATCACCAGCGGCATCAGGGTGCGAATCGTGTTGCCGCTCGCGGTCATCATCAGGAGCCCGCGCTCGCGCGCTGCCTCGAGCAGCCGAGCGGCGAGTGCGGGGTCAGGGGCCCCGGTGGCAGGATCCACGACGTCGATGCCGCGCATGGCGCCCAGGCCTCGAGGACGCGCCAACCAGCCGTGCTCTGCGGCCAGGCGCTCGAAGCAGCTGGCGACGTGACTGCCGATGGCCTCGGCGCGCTCGGGGAGGCGCTCGCGCTCGAGGATGTCGAGCACCGCGAGGCCCGCCGCGCAGGCCAACGGGTTGCCCCCGAAGGTGCCGCCGATGCCGCCGACCTGGGGCGCGTCCATGATTTCGGCCCTGGCGGTGACCGCCGATAGCGGCAACCCGCCAGCGAGAGACTTCGCCATCAGCACCATGTCCGGCTCGAGTCCGTAGCGCTCGCAGGCGAACATCGAGCCGCAGCGACCGAAGCCGGTCTGTACTTCGTCACAGACGAAGACGATTCCGTGACGCCGGCAGACCTCTTGCAAAGTCCGCGCGGCAGCCGGATGCACCGGCAGGAAACCGCCCTCGCCGAGCACCGGCTCGATGAGCAGGCAGGCGATCGACTCGGGCTCGATGTGGTACGCGAAGAGGTGGTCGAGCGCCGCCTGACAGTCGCGCGACACATCCTGGTCGCTGCGCTCTCCGTGGAGGAAAAACGGCTCCCAGGGCAAGCGGTAGACCTCGGGGGCGAACGGACCGAAGCCGGCACTGTAGGGGCGGACCTTGCCGGTGAGGGTCATGCCGAGCAACGTGCGACCGTGGAAGCCGCGCTCGAAGGCAATCACCGCGGAGCGTCCGGTGGCGACTCGCGAGATCTTGACCGCGTTCTCGCCGGCTTCGGCGCCGCTGTTGAAGAACGCGGTCTTGCAGGGTCCGGGCACCGGCACCAGCTCGTTGAGGCGCTCGGCGAGCGCGAGGTATGGCTCGTACATCGCCACGTGCCAACAACTGTGGAGCAGCAATCCAGCCTGCTCGCGGACCGCCGCCACGACGTCGGGATGGTTGTGGCCGACGTTGACCACGCCGATGCCACCGCAGAAGTCGATGTACTCCCGGCCGTCGACATCCCACAGCAGCGCGCCCTCGGCGCGGCTGGCGAAGATCGGTGCGATCTGGAACGGGCCGCGCGGCACCGCGCGCTCCCGGCGTTCGAGTAGGTTCTCCAAAGTCATCACGGTTCCTTTCGGTCGGCCGCGATGCCAATGGGAGTCGCGGGTCGACCTATTCTTTCGAGCAGAGAATGGAAGATTGGTTAGTGCAGGCGGGACCGACACATCGGAAACAGGGTATCACCCCGGCTCGGGGCTTGCGCCGTACCGCGTCATGCGCGGCGTCGAGATACCTTTTTTCCGGCACATCTCACCGACACCGCCGTTTCCCTTCCGAACGTAGCGGCCGAGCTTGGGCGGCCGACGAACGAGAGAGAACGACGGCGATCTGACCGTGCTCGAACGAGAAGACACAAGAGCGGCCCGCTCGATGTCGGGGTTTGGTCGCAGCAATAACGTACGCCCCAGCAACTCCTCATTCGGCCGCCCAAGCTCGGCCGCTACGTTCGGAGCAACCCAAAACCCTAGAGGTGTCGAGAACCCAGAACCTGAACCTTGTCCCGTCAGGCGCGACGCAGCACGAGCACCCGCGGATGGCCCGCGTAGTCGTCGATGATGTCGCGGGTCAGGTAGCCCGAGCCAGCGATCCCGCGGACCGCTTCGAGTTGTCCGGCGCCGAGCTCGAGCACGAACACCGCGCCGCTGCGCGCCGTCAGCCCGGCGTCGAGGAGGCGCCGATAGCAGGCGATACCGCCCTCGGCGGCGAACAGTGCCCGCGCGGGCTCGAAGGCGCGGACGGTCTCCGAGAGCTCGGGGTCGCTGGCGTCAACGTAGGGTGGGTTGCAGACGATGACGTCGAGGGCACCGGGCTCGAGGGTCTCGAACAGGTCGCTGGCCAACAACGGTATCCGACCGTCGAGGCCGAGACGGCGCCGGTTGGCCGCCGCTACCGCGAGTGCCCCGAGGTCGATGTCGGACCCGATCACCGAAAGCTGCGGGCGCTCCAACGCCACGGTGAGCGCGATGCAGCCCGAGCCGGTGCCGACATCGAGCACCCGTGCTGCCGGCGGCAGGTGAAGCCTGAGCACGGCCTCGACCAGGTGCTCGGTCTCGGG
>JAQBHE010000604.1:0-3840 GCA_032128015.1 Holophagae bacterium | reverse complement strand
GTACTGCGTGGGATCCGGCTTCATGCCGTACTCGGCGTACTTGGTTGCCGACGCCTCGGCCAGACGCACCGCCAGTGAACGCTCGGCCCGGCAGTCTCGGACCTCTCCGCGCAGGATCACCACGTCCATCGCGTTCTCCAGGTGAACGCCGGCGGCGGGGTTGGCCTCGAGGTTGCGATACCACTTGGTCTCGGGGGCTCCGCCGAAGTACAGCCGATCGTCGAGCCAGATGCCATCGACCGGGTTCGCGAAGGGGCGACCCCGGTCGTCGCAGGTCGCGAGCCAGTACCGGCGGGCGTTGGTCATCCGCTCGACCACGTGGCTCCACGGCAGCAGTCCCTTGGCGTCCTTGGGAATCCCGTAGACCTTGGGGATCGCCGGCCGGCTTCGCGCCCTGTCGTTCGGGTGGGCTCCCGCTCGGCTCGGGCCGGGGCGTTTGGTCGCCATCTTTGGTTCTCGGTTGGTCTGGGAACCCTATCGCTTCAGCCGGGCGGAGGCGAGATGTAACAGCCGATCGCCCGGGTGAGCCGCTCGGCGACCGGCTCGCCGGCCAGGATCGCATCGAGCGCGAGGCGCAGATCGGCGCGTCGCGCCTGCGCCCGGAAGCGGCCGAAGTCGACCCAGCGATCGTCGATCCGGCCGCGGTAGAGCAGCGCGCCGGCGCGGTCGAGGACCGCGACTTCGGGTGTCACTTCGACGCCGGTAAGCCGGCGCAACCGCTGGTCGCGATCCAGCAACGCCTGTGGCTCGAGCAGGAAGTCGGCGCGGTGGCGGGTGATCTGTTCGGGCGCAAACGAGGTATCGGTGTAGACCAGGTGGAAAGCCACGTTTCTTGGTCGGTAGTCGACGGCGAGCGCGGTGATCTCGGGGGCGTAGCGGTTCGAGATCGGACAATCGGGAGCCACGAAGATCAGCACCGCCAGCCGCGACGTCCCCGGCAGCAGCTCGACTCGCTCGCCGTCGAGCGTGGTGCCCCAGAGCTCCGCGACCGCAAGTCGCTCTACCGGCGAAGAGTCGTCTGTGGGTTGGGCGAGAACCGGAGGCTTGCACGCGGCGATGGCCACCCAGCTCGCCGCTAAGAGCAGAAGTCGCGAGCGCCGCCCGATTTCTGTCACCGGCCCGCCCGTTGCCGGTAGCGCTCGGCCACCAGGCGCAGCTGCTCGATCAGCGACGGCTCCAGGCGCGTGGCCTTGGCAACTTCGACGCCCTGTTCCTGGACCCGCAAGGCATCGTCAAACCGTCCGAGGTCGGCATAGGCAGCTCCGACCTCGGTAAGCAGGCGCGACAGCACCCGGCCGGTCGCGGTGTCGGTGGGGCGCGACTCTACGGCGCGCTCCAACGCGGCGACCGCGAGGTCGTCGCGACCGCGGTTGGCGTAGACCATCGCCACCAACACCTGCAATCGCGCGTCGTCCGGATCTCGAGCCAACACTCGCTTCGCCTGCTGCTCGGCCTCGTCCAGCTGGCCGAGCTCGAACAACGCCATCGCCAGGCGCGCCCGCGCCTGGATCAGTTCAGGATCGAGCTCGAGCGCGCGCCGCGCGGCCCGCGCCGAGACCTCGAAGTCGCCGAGCTGGGCGTAGAGATCGGCGGCCGCCAAGTGGCCCTCGGCGTACTTGGGATCGAGGTCGAGCAGGCGCTCGAGCTCGAAGCGCGCCTCGTCGGGCTTGCCGACCTCGCGGAAGGTACGGCTGCGGCGCAGGAAGCTGCGACGGTCGACCGCCTCGTGGTTGATGTCGGCGCGCAGCTGGTCGGGGAGGTAGAGGATTCGCGGAAGCTCCTGGGCTTCGTTGACGCGCTGGCGCGCCCGCGCCGCTTCGCCCTGACGATGGTAGACCCGGGCGAGCGCGGTGACCGTGGCATGGACCTGCGGTTGAGCCGGTACGAGCGCTCGAGCTGCTCGCGCGCCCCTTTCAGGTCGCCGCGACGCAAGGCGATTCCGCCGAGCCCGAGCGGTGCGATCGAGTTGGAGCCATCGAGACGGACGGCCGCAAGATACTGCTCCCACGCCTGGTCGTCACGCCCTAGGGTCTCGAGGGTGCGGGCAAGACGAATCCGCAGCGGCGCGTAGCCCGGATCGAGCGCCAGGGCCTTCAGGTACCACGACATCGCTTCTTCGGGGTCGCTGCTATCGAGCGCGGCCGCCAAATAGTAGGGCCACCGGACCTCACGCGGATCAAGCGCGACCGCCTCGCGATAGGCGCTCTTGGACTGCTCGACGAAGCCGTGCGCTTCGAGCACCATGGCGTAGCGACCCCACAGCTTGCCATCCTCGAGATGGGCAGCGACCTCGACCCCGTAGTGCTCGATCTTGGCGCGCACCGCTTCCTCGGCTCCGCGCAGATCGGGGCGCGGCAGCAGCGTCGACGACGGCGACGCTGGCGCAGCCGCCAGCGCGAGCCCGGCCGCGAGTACGTGAGCGAGCGCGGCGCTGGCGGCGCCACCGAACCTCTCGAGCAGGGCTAGCCGGGTCAGCGTCAACCGACTCAGGGCCAACCCAGTCAGGGCCTGCCCGGTCACCGTGCGCCCTCCCCCTCGCCGCGGCGCAGCTCGACGATGCCACCCGCGTCCTGGCCGGGGAACACTTCGTCCAGCCCGTCGGGCCAGCGCACTTCGAAGCGCTCGACCCGCCGTTCGTCGCCGAGACCGAGGTGGACCCGGGCGTGGCCGCTCGACTGGTAGCCGCCCCAGGGGAGCGCGGCGCGGAAGTAGCGCCGAGCCGCGGTCGCCGCGACGATGCGCGCGCCGACCGCCTCGCGATGCAGCGCCGGATCGATCGCCCGGATCTCGATCCACGCCCTGGCGCTGCCTACTTGGTTGCGAAACAGCCGTGCGCGGCCGCCGGTGTTGGCGACCAGCAGGTCGAGGTCGCCGTCGCCATCGAAGTCCGCCGGAACCAGCGCCCGGCCAACGTCGAGCCGAGCGGTGAACGCGCCGCCGCGGGTTGCCGAGACGTCGGTGTAGCGGCCGCTGCCAGCGTTCTCGAATAGCAGGTCGCCCTCGACGTAGTCGCTCCAGAAACCGCTCGCCGGGTCGCCGAACGGCTGCGGTCGACGCTTGGTCGCGCCGTTGGTCACCGCGGCGTCGAGATCGCCGTCGTTGTCCCAGTCGAACAGCGCGGTGCCGAACCCGGTGTAGACCAGGCTCGGGATCCCGATTCCGGACTTGGCGGTCGCGTCCTCGAAGCCGGCAACCCCCAGGTTCTCGTAGAAGGTGTTGGTCTCGTCGATCAGGTGGGTCATGAACAAGTCGAGATCGCCGTCGCCGTCGGCGTCTCCAGCGCTCACTCCCATGCTCGCCTCGCTCTGTCCGTGCTTGTTGTAGGCAGCCCCCTGGAGCACCGCTTCGTCGGCGAATGTGCCGTCGCCCTGGTTGATCCACAGGTTGTTGGGGTCGGCGTCGTTGGCGACGTAGAAGTCCATCCAGCCGTCGTCGTCGAGGTCGGCGCAGACCACCCCCAGACCGGCGTCGCGCACCGTGTCGACACCGGAAGCCGCGCTGATGTCGACGAAAACCCGGCCGCGGTCGTTGCGGTACAACAAGTCGGAGACTCCCGGGAACTCGGTGGGACCACAAAAATCGGGCCGCCCGACGTCGTCGGCGCACTCGCGCTCGTCGAACTTCAAGTAGCGGGCAACGTAGAGATCGAGGTAGCCGTCGCGATCGATGTCGCAAGTGGTTGCCGAGGTCGCCCAGCCCGGATCGCCGATCCCGACTTCGTGGCTCGCATTGGCGAAGGTGCCGTCGCCGTTGTTGCGAAAGAAGACGTCCGGTCCGTAGTTGCTCACGAACAGGTCGAGGTCGCCGTCGTTGTCGAAGTCGAAGACCGCGACCCCCATG
>JAQBHE010000603.1:0-3516 GCA_032128015.1 Holophagae bacterium | reverse complement strand
ACCGAGACCGATCCTTCACGTCCGTAGCCGATGGGCTGCAGCGCCCGCGGCGAAAACGTCGAAGTAGCGTTGCGTACCGATCTCGGTCGAGCCGTACTCGTTGCTGCCCACGAGAAAATCCAGCAACACTTCCCGCAGCCTGCAGATCTCGCGCAGGCGAGCGACCGAGGCGCGATGGCGCGGGTCGTCGAAAGTGAGGTCGATCAGCTCGAGGGCGCGCACCATCGCCCCTTCGGCGATCTTGGGATTTCGGGATCTCCACTTGAGCGTCCGGCTGACTTCACTGCCCACGTTTCCGAGCTGCTCGGCGAGCGTGAACGTAAACCAGCGGTCGGGGGTCATCCCGCTGTGCTTGATGTCGGTCATCGGCGCACCAACTCGCGAACCAGGCCGCCGATTCTCTGCTGCGTCCTTGGTTCGTCAACGCCACGGGACCGGTTGCCGAACGAAGGGCGGAGGTTGATCAGGGAATCGAACTCGAGCCACTCGCTCTCCGCCAGGTCCGGATACAGGTTGATTCCCCACAGGTCCCGCTGTTGCGAGCCGTCGGCCAGGAGCTCCGCCTCCTCGTCGGCGTGTAGATCCGCGTCAACGATCATGATCCGCCGCTCCAGGTCGATCACGGCCTTGACCAGATCCCCAAAGCGCTCGAGGGCCAGGTGGCGCAGTTCGTCGAGGGCAATCGGATCCTGTTCGGTCACGGTTCTCATCAGCGGGAACCGTAGCACCGGGACTGGCGCGGAGCGACTGCGGTCGGCACGCGGCGTGTCTTCGATCGTCTGCCCGAGCGCGGGCTTGTAGGGCCGGCCTGTCAGCGGCCTCAAGGCACGTCCCAGTAGCCGAGGCGCGTGCGCACCTTGTGTCCAGGCCGGCGGTTGAGATTCACTCGCACCGAGCGCCACGATCCATCGTTGGCATCGATCGTCGGGTAGTAGCCGAGCACGTACTGGTCTCGCAGTTCATCGAGGATCTCGGCAAACACTCTCGGGGCGTCAGCAGTGTCAGCGATGGTGATCACGCGGCCGCCGCTTTCGTCGATCAGACGATGGAGGATCGCCAGCTCGGCCGCATGTTCCTCCAGGTTGTGCCACTGGGAGAAGTAGCCGGCGCCCTCGACCGGGCGCAGCTCGATCCAGTAGACGATGGACTGGCTGCGCTGTGCGGTCCACAGCACGCTGCCAGCATCGAGCACGCTCTCGATGTCGACCCCGTCCGAGAGCAAGATCGCCACCCGCCGCCCCTGGCGACGGTCGAGCATTTTGAGCGCGGCGAAGAGATGGTCGTTGACCGCGCTGCCACCCCCGGCTCTCACATCGGCGAGCAGGCTGTCGAGGCCCTTGCCCGCGGGTAGAAATGGGGAGGCCAGAACGGTGTGGTCGGAGAACAACAGCAAGGCTGCTTCGTCCAAGGTCTCCAGCCCCTCCATGAAGGCCCGCGCGCCCGCGAGCGCGGCTCGCAGCGGCTCGCCCGCCATACTGGTGGAGGCGTCGATCAGGAGCACCGCGGCGAGCGCCGCATCGCCTCCCTCGAAGGTGACGAGGGTCTGCGCCTTGCCGTCCTCGAGGACCGTGAAGTCTCGGCGAGTGAGCGTGGTGACGCGCTCGCCCTTCTGGGTGACGGTGACGTAGAGCTGGCGCAGCTCGAGATCGAGCTCGTCGTCGATGCGCAGGGACGGTGTTTCGAGAAGCCCGCGCGCGATCTCGGTCTGGTCGTTGCGCACGATCACCTCGAAGCGGTGACTGAGATTGTCGTCGCCAACGTCGACGTGAGCCCGGTAGGGAGGCTCGCGGAACCGAGCCACCTCGCGTCCGTCGGCCCGAAAGACGACTTGGCTCGCGTCGAGGCCGTCCTTGAGCCCCACCCACACTTCGACATCGCCGACCGCTGGCCGTCCCGGACGGGGCGAGTAGAAGGTGACGTCGGGCTCGAGGGTTGGCAATGCCGCGGCGGGCTGCTGCGCACCAGCCGCGGTCTGGAGGCCGCCGCTCGGTCCAATCAGGATCACGAGGGCGAGGGTGCCGGCGACGCGAAGCCTCATCCGGTCGCTGCGCGAAGCGCCGAGAGTAGGAGCGGACGATACAGCCGCTCCTGGGTCTGCGCGCCGTCGATCAACGCCTCCTCGATCGAAGCCGGCAACACGGTGTATTGCCGTCGAGCGGAGCCCGTGGTCACGGTCCGCGCGGCCGCCCAGCGCTCCATCAGAGCGGAGGCGCGCGCCGGCTGCCCTGCCCGGTCCGCCGTGCTCGCAAGCAGAACCAGGAGCTCCCGGTTCGCCGGATAGCGACCGAGGCCTTGCTCGAGGGACCGGATGGCGTCGCCGAGGTGGTGGTGACGGCCCAGATCGATCGCCAGTTGCTGGTAGGCCAGCACGGTCACCGTGTCGTCGGTCTGGGCAGCGATCAGCGACTCGAGCGCCCGCCGGCTCTCGAGCTGCTTTCCCACATGCCCGAGCAGAACCGCGTGGCGGAGCCGCGCCCACGGCGAGGAGGCATCGGATTCCAGCAGCCGCTCGATCTCGCGCAGCGCCTGGCCGTACTCGCCTTGCTTCTCCAGAATCTGAGCGAGCAGAAACCTGGCGGTGGCGTGTTCGGGATCGAGGCTCAGCGCCGCATACAGGGTCTTCGTGGCCTCGGTCCACTGGTTGTACGGAATCAACGCATGCGCCCAAGCGGCCAACACCTTCGCCGCCGAATCGCGAGTCTCGTCGTCGGCGCCCGCGGGAACGGCCTCGGCAAGGGCGAGCGCGAGCCTGTGATGGTGGCCTGCCAGCGGGAATCGGCGTCGTTGCCGGTACTGCTGGTAGGCACGCCAGTGCAGCGCGAGCAGCGGTACCATCGATCGTGGGTCCGCCGCCGCCAACTCGATCTCGAGCGAGGACTGCGCTTGGGCGAGAGACTCGAGCAGTGTGGGATCGTCCAGCGCCGGGCCTTCGACGACGGCCAGGAGCTCGGCGGTCTGCTCCGGGTCGCGCTCGAGAATCTCGACCAGAACTTGCCGGTACGCGTCTCGCTGAGACCCTTGTTTTTTCAACCGGAGCTGCCCCGGAGTCTCCGATGTCGCCGCCAGGCGGCGTCCGGCACGCCAGAGCTCGGGCCAGGCCTTGCGCGTTGACGAGGCGCCTTCTGCCTCGTCGGCCGGGCCTGCTGCGCCGAGCAGCCAGACCTCCAGCGGTGGGGTCATCGAAGCTGTGGTATCGGTCGAGGAAGCGGGGCCGTGATCGAGGTCCACCGTATCGAGCTCCACAGTATCGAACGCCACAGTATCGACCGCCACAGTATCGAGCTCGACAGTGAGGTCGTAGACACCGCGGGGAGTGCCCGGCAGCTCGAAACCGAGCTCGGCCGTGCCGTCGTTCGCGTCGCCGGCAGGTTGCGAGACCGCAATTCGCAGCTCGTCCTCGTAGCCGCGGCGTCGCAGCACGAGGGTAGCGCCGCTCGCAGCACCCTTCCGATCGCTCGCGGACCCCAGGCGCAGCGAGTTCTTTCCGATGCCCAGCACCGGTCTGAGTTGCGGCAG
>JAQBHE010000602.1:0-6222 GCA_032128015.1 Holophagae bacterium | reverse complement strand
ACCGCGGCCTTGCCCGTCGTGAGCAGCCCATACATGCCCGCGGCGGAGATTCCGATTCCTTGCTGTCCACGTCGTTGAACAAGACTGTGAAACTTCGAGCCGTAGAGCAGCTTGCCGAAGACCTTGGGGACTTGGGCCTTGACGATGCCGGGGCCGTTGTCCTCGACCGTGATCGTGAACTGGTCCTCCTGGTTCTTGTACTTCTTGATCGAGATGCGCAGCTCAGGGCGGATGCGCGCCTCCTCGCAGGCATCGAGGCTGTTGTCGACCGCTTCCTTGACCGCGGTCAGCAACGCCTTGCGCAGCGAGTCGAAGCCGAGCAGGTGCCGATTCTTGGCAAAGAACTCGGAGACCGAGATCTCCCGTTGCTTCTTGCTGAGAGCTTCCGCAGTTACCCGCTGACCGCGGGCTACTTTTGCCGCCATGGTCCTCTGCGGTTGGGTTGGAGGTCGGGGCTCGGCTAGCGCGCGAGACGCAACCGCACCCCGACCCGGATCAGGCGCGGCGCGCCAATGGTGACCAGGCCTTCGGCGCTCGCCGCGACCTCGAAGGCCTCGTCGGTGACGTTCTCCGCGGCGGCGAAGACACCCCAGCGCTCGGCAAGCTGGTAGGCAACCACGAGGTCCACGACCACGAAGTCGGCGAGCGCACGGACGTTTTGGTCGTCCTCGAACTGCTCGCCGACATACCGACCTTGGAGCGAGCCGCGGAAACGCCCGGCCGGCGTGTAGTCGACGCGCGCCGCAAGCTGGTCCTCGGGAACCTGGGCGAGGCGCTTGCCGACCAGAGCCGGAACTTCGCGGGCGGCCGTGACCGTCGCGTCGTCGTACAGGTAGCTCGCCTCGAAGCCCCACGTCGAGCTCGCCCGCCACCCGAGCTCGAGCTCGGCGCCGAGCACCTTCGTGCGATCGAGGTTGCGGCGCTGGCGGCAGCTGCCGCCCGCGGGCACGAAGCCGCAGGGTGCGATGGTTCGCGGGCCGAGCCCCAAGGTGACGTTGGAGATTGGTTCGTCGAGCTGGTTCCAGAACCCAGTGACATCGAAGCGCAGCCGCCCCGAGGTCACGCCGACCCCGACCTCGGCGCCGGTCAGAGTCTCCGGTTCGAGCGCGGCGTTGGCCTCGGTGATGTCGTTGCGCACCCGGAACGGTCGGAACAGCTCGTTGATGGTCGGCGACCGGAAGGCGCGGTAGGCCGCGGCGCGCAGCCGCGAGGTCGGACCGAGCTCGACGACGACGCCGAGGCGCGGGCTCAGCTGGGTCTGGTCGCGGTCAGCGAAATGCTCGTCGCGCAGCGGCGCCGAGGTCGCGATCACCCGCTCTGAACGCACACCGTCGGTGCTCTCCCAGGAGTCGACCCGGGCGCCGAGAGCGAGCGCGACGCGATTGCCGAGCGACCAGTTGTCCTGGAGGAAGATGCCGGCGAGCTGCTCGTCACCGCCCGCACGACGGCGGTTGAGGAAGCGGTCGCCGACAAAGCGAAAGTCCTCGTTGGTGGCGCCAGTGGTCCCGCGGGCCTCGACGCCGGCGGTGAGCGCGTGGCTTTCGCTGCGCGCGCTCGACGTCCACTGCAGGCTCGCGCCCCAGGCCTCGCTGTCGACCAGGAACTGGTCGAGCGCCGGGCTCTCGGACGATCGATCGTCCGCCTGGGAACTGAAAGTGCTCGCGAAATCCTGGTTCTGACCCCACAGCCGAGCGGTCCACGAGGCTCCGCCGCTGGTCACCCAGTCGGCGCCGAGACCGACCGATCGACCGTCGGTGCCGTTGGTCGTCCCCGCCGTGCCATTGCCGCGGTCCTCCGAGAAGTCGTCGCCGCGGACGAACAGCCGCAGCGAGTCCGAGGGCGAGCCAGACAGCCGCGCGCCGACCAAGGAGTGCTGGGAGAAGGCCGGGACATCGATCGCGCCACGCTGATCGCGACGCAACGTCTGGTAGCCGTCGGTGTCGAACCAGTTCCCGGTGAGCGAGAAGCCGAAGCGGTCGCGTTGACCGCTGACACCGAGGTCAGCGCCGGCAGTGGCGCGCTCCCCGGCCTCGACGAGCAGGCCGATCCGGGTCTGCGAGTCGGGCCGGGTCAGGAGCTGAATCACTCCGCCGAGAGCGGCGCTGCCCCAGGCGCTCGAACCGCCGCCGCGCACCACCTCGATGCGGTCCACCGACTCCTTGGACACCCGGCTCCAGTAGACCCAGCCACCGAACGGATCGTTGAGCGGGATGCCGTCGACCAGCACCAGGGTCCGGCTCACTCCGCTCGGGCCGATCCCGCGCAAAGACACCCCCTGGGTCGTGGGATGGGAGACCACGCTGCTCGAGCGCCGGAACAAACTGAAGCCCGGAACCTGGCGCAGCGAGTCGTCGACGGTCATCGCCGCCGTGGCTTCGAGTCTTGCTGCGTCGATGACCGTGGTGTGCACCGGAGAGTTCTCGAGCGGCTGCTCCATTCGGCTCGCGGTGACCAAGATCTCCTCGCGCACTGCCGCCGGCTGGCCGGGAGCGGCCTGGGGTGCCTGGCCGAACAACGCCGGCCCGACCACGGTCAGTGCTACCGCTACCGCCAGCGTTGGAACAGCGATTCGGAAGCGCTCCATCACAAACTGCCTCGACCGCGCCAGAGTCCTCATTTCAGTGATCCCCCGGCGGCGCCGGCTCGGGCTTCTTGGGCAGAGCGAAGATCGCCGGATCGAGGTCGACATTGACCTCAGCGCTCTCGATCTTCACCGCTGCTTGCGGGATGCCGCCAGCGACCAGCTGGATGTCATGCGGCATCATCAGGCCGCTGATCGCGCGGTAGTCGGAAAGCAGAGCGTCGATCGCCTGCGCCCGACCGAGGAACACGGTCTCCAAGTGGAGCTTGCGCTCGAGGAAATCCTCGCCGCCCAGGTAGAGCTCGCGGACTTCGCCGGCCGCGGTCTTGACGATCAGCTTGTAGGTCTCATCGCGGTCGACCTTCGAGACCCCCGCCAGCTCCACGCCAAGACCCTTGGCGCTGGCGTCCGCGAGCATCCCCCACAGAAAGTCCGAGAAGATCGCGATCGCAGCTTCGGCCTCCTCGGGCAGCGCTTCGGGCTCGGGAATCCCCTGCAGCGGCGATACCGTCCAGGCGGTCTCGCCGTCGAAGGCAAGAACCATACTCAACCCTTGGAGGTCGGCGGCGAGTCGGCAAGAGCTCGGTCGCGCGAACGACATCTCGAGCGGCACCTGGAACCCCATCAAGGTCATCTTTCCCAGGGCGCGCAGAGTCTTGATCTGGTCGGTGCCGGGAACCACCCGCGCCGCGAGGTGCTTTTCGACGATCTGTCCGAGGGTCAGGCTGGGGTCGGCCTGCTGGCCCGGCATCAGGAAGGTGGTGGGGTCGATCGAGGCGCCGGGGTTGTACTCGTTGAAGACCATTTCCAGCGGTCCCGCCGCGCTAGAAACCGTCACTCGCGCCGGCTGCTGGGTGCCTGCGACCTCGACCCAGGCCTCGATATCGGTCTCGATGTCGATCACGCTGCCGTCGGAGAACGCCCGGGACAGGCGCTTCGTCTCGAGGAAGGTCTCGGCATCCAGGAATACGGTCTGCTGGCTGCCGTCCTTCTCGGTGATCTCGATCCGGTACGCCTGGCGATCACCGAGCGCCTCCTTGGCCTTGAGCTCGAGCTTTGCCCCGAGACGCTGGTAGTTCATGAGATGGCCATCGAAGTCGGCCTGAGAGACAAAATAGCGCGCTTGTTCTTGCGGCATCGGCGACGGCTTGACGCTTCCGGTCAGCGGATTGGCTCCCCAGGCCTCGACACCGTTGGTCGCCTCGACGATCGACGCACCCTGGATGTCGACCTCGGTGCGGTAGCTTGCTGGCCGCTTGCGGTAGGTGACCAGATCGAGCTCGAACCCTTGGATCGATACTTTGCCGCGCATCACCAGGTTATCGACGGCGCGCAGCGCCTCGAGACCACCGCGCGCCTCGTAGTGCTTGGCCAGCACCTCGTCGAGAGTCTGGGCGGACGCTGGCCGCGCTGGCGACCCCCATGCCACCAAGGCGAGCGCCACGAGTGGGACCGATCTGCTCAGACACTTCATACTCAAACACTTCATGCCCAACCCCTTCATGACCGACGGCTCTTCGAGGACTTGTCGCGACATCTTCGGCTCCTGGTTTGTCGGCCGTGAAAGGGAGGATCCTAGCAGCGCCCGGAGTCAGCGATTCGGAGCGAGCCTGATCGCCATGGAGCAGCAGCCGACATTGGGTTGACCGACTCTGGGCTTCCGACGCCTTCTGGTACTCTCGCGCCTCAGGGAGGAACGTCATGAGCCGGTTGCGACTAGTGGGCTTTGGGTGTGTGGCTGTGTCGATGATCGCTTGCGCGGGAACCCAGCGCCGGGAGCGCAGCACCGTCGAGGATTGGGTCAAGCTGTTCGGCGGCAACGACTACAAGGGTTGGGTCGCCCAGTTCGAGCAAGAAGGCGCGGTGCTCGCCGACGCCTTCACCGTGAACAACGGGGTGATGATCTGCGACGGCAGCCCCCAGGGCTACATCCGCACCACCAACCTGTTTCGCGACTTCGAGCTCGAGCTCGAATGGCGATTCGACCCCGGTCACGGGGGCGGCAATACCGGAGTTCTGCTGCGGGTGGTGGGCGAAGACAAGGTGTGGCCGAAGAGCGTCGAGGTGCAGCTCGAAAGCGGCAACGCCGGCGACATCTGGATCATCGACGGCTACCCGGTCACGGTCGACCCCTCGCGCACCGAAGGCCGCCGGACTCGCCGCTCGCGCGATGGCGCCGAGCTCCCGCTCGGCCAGTGGAACCAGGCGTCGATCCGAGTCGCCGACGGAGTCCTGACGGTGTCGATCAACGGCACCGAGGTCAACCGGGCCACCGGACTCAACACCGACCTCGGCAAAATCGCGCTGCAGTCCGAGGGCGCCCACGTCGAGTTCCGGAACATCCGGATCAATCCGGTCGACATCAACTACCCGAACACGGGCGGGCGTCGGGGGCCCTGAGGCGTCCGAGCTCCGCCGTTCTTGCGGCCTTTCTTTCAGCCATCCGTCGCCCGTGTCTCGAGCTGGGCCTGGTCCTCGCTGCGTTCTCCGCGACCGCGGTCTTCGCGTCCGCACCATCGGAAGATCCCGCCCCCGACTTCGTGGCTTACCGCGAGTCGATCCTCGACCTCGAGATCGGCTTCGAGATGGTGCCGATTCCGGGCGGCGTCTTCGTCATGGGCAGCCCGGACCACGAAGTCGGGCGACGCGCCGATGAAGGACCCACGCATGAGGTCGAGGTCGAGTCGTTCTGGATCGGCCGGACCGAGGTGGGCTGGGGCCTCTACCGTCCGTTCATGCTCAGCCTCGACCGCGAGCAGCGCCGCCGCCTCGGCGCTACGCCGATCCATGGCGCTCCGAGCCCCGATGTCGACGCGGTGAGCCGGCCGACCCCGCCCTACGTGCCGATGGATTTCGGAATGGGTGTCGAGGGCCATCCCGCAATCAGCATGACCCAGTTCGCGGCCCGCCACTTCACCAAGTGGCTGAGCGTCGCCACCGGCCGCTTCTACCGCCTGCCCAGCGAGGCCGAGTGGGAGTACGCCTGTCGCGCCAGCGGTGCCGCAGCCTACGGGTTCGGCGCGAACCCGGCGGACCTCGACCGTCGCGCCTGGCACCGCGGCAACAGCGCCGAGCGCTACCACAAGCTCGCGGACCGCGAACCCGATTGGCGCGGCGTTTTCGACCTCCACGGCAACGTCGCCGAGTGGACTCTCGATCGCTACGATCCGGAGTTCTACCGCGAATCGCCTCGCCATTCGCCGGTCGCCTGGCCGAGTGCCGAGCATCCGCGGGTGGTCCGCGGCGGCTCGTTCGAAGACGAACCCACCGAACTGCGCTGCGCCGCCCGGCGTGCCTCGAGCGCCGCCTGGAAGCGATCCGATCCGCAGTTTCCCCAGAGCATCTGGTATCTCACCAACGCACCCTTCGTCGGATTTCGGGTGGTCAGGCCACTGCGCGAGCCCTCCGCCGAAGAACGCGAGCGAGCTTGGGAGCCCGACGTCGACTCGATCCGCCAAATCCTCGAGCGCCAGCGCGAAGAGAATGTCTCGCTACGTCGAGGACCCGGACCTTGACCCCGCGCGCCCTTCTAGTGCACGAAGACGCCGGGCGTCCAAGAGACGGGATCTGAATCGCCATCGAAGTTCGCTGGCGCCCCACCGCCGACGACCGCTCCTCCCGCCGCGCCCGCGGGTCCCGCC
>JAQBHE010000601.1:0-18235 GCA_032128015.1 Holophagae bacterium | reverse complement strand
GTGGCAACCCGAGACGGCTCGGTCCGCGTCCGGCCGTTGTCGTCGCCGGCGCTCTTCCTGCGCCGCCCGCCGCGCCGCCGGCGTCGCCGCGGTCGGCCGCCGCCTCCGCTCGTTTCGCCCGCGATCTCGACATCGCTCGCTACCTCGGCGTCGCCAGGGTTCTCGGCGAGCTCCGGTTCGTCGAGACTCTCGTCTTGGGCGTCTTGGGCGTTTCGCGCCTCCCGCACCACGTCATCGAAGTCGAGCGCTTGGTTGCGTTTGGCCTTGGATCTTGTCCTCGATGGGGGGTCGTCGTTCTCGTCCGGACTCGGTCGTCTCCACCATGGATTCACAGGGTTCCTCCGAGCGGCCCTAGCGCAGATGAGGGGGCCGCGAGGGTGAGGTGTCGTTGAAAGTGTCGAGAATCAGGTCTTGGGCAAAGCCGATCAGCGGTTTGTTTCGGGCGCGGGGTGGGCTTCGTCCTGGGCGCCGCGACCTGGCAGCATCGGCCGTCCGCAGGGAGGGGATGCTATCACCGCCGCGTCCGAGGGTTCGTCCGGGGTTACGGACCGGGCCAGGTCGCCGTCTGCTCCCGCCTAGGACGGCCGGCGCCACGCCGGCTGGACCCGATCGGTATTCCTGTATATTCCGGCGGTGTCGGTGGACGCCCTCCCGTTCCGCTACCTGGCGGTCGACGGCCCGATCGGTGTCGGCAAGACCACATTGGTCGAGATGCTGGGTCGACGGTTCGAGGGTGTCAAGATGCTCGAGGACGTGGCCAACCCGTTCCTCGCCGACTTTTACCGGGACCGGCCGGGCACCGCTTTCCAGACCGAGCTCTACTTCCTGCTGACCCGCTACAAGCAGCAGCTAGAGAGCCAGCAGCGGGAGCTGTTCGAGCGCCTGCTGCTCGCCGACTACACCTTCCCGAAGAACCGGGTCTTCGCCTACCTGAACCTCTCCGACGACGAACTGATGCTGTTCGAGAAGCTCTACCGGCTGCTCGAACCGCAAGTGCCGACCCCCGACCTGGTGCTCTATCTGGTCGCCGACACGGCGACCTGCATGAACCGGATCAAGCGCCGTCAGCGGGCGATCGAGCAGCGAATGTCGGAGGACTACATCGCCCAGCTGATCGACGCCTACAACCACTACTACTACCACTACGACACCACTGCCCTGTTGGTCGTCGACACCCGCCACCTCGACTTCCCCCACCGAGAGGAGGATTTCGAGGAGCTCATCCACCAGCTCGAGAGGCCGATCCGGGGCACCGAGTACTTTGTGCCGGTGCGCGGCCGATGAGCGCGCCGGCAGTCACCGCGCTCGAGATCGCTGGGCGGTCGTTCGCATCGCGGCTGATTCTGGGTACCGGCAAGTACCAGAGCGCCGAGGTGATGAATGCTGCGCTGTTGGCGTCCGGCACCGAGATCGTCACCGTCGCGCTGCGGCGGGTGAAGCTCGACGGACCCCCGGAGGACAACCTGATCGCCCAACTCGACCTCGAGCGCTACCTGCTGCTGCCCAACACCGCCGGCTGCTACACCGCCGACGACGCGGTGCGGACGGCGCGCCTGGGACGGGAGCTCGGTGGTTGGGAGTGGGTCAAGCTCGAAGTGATCGGTGACCCGAAGACCCTGTTCCCCGACAGCGAGCAGCTGCTGGTCGCCACCCGAACCCTGGTCGCGGAGGGGTTCGTGGTCCTTCCCTACACCATCGACGACCCGGTGGTCTGCCGCAAGCTCGAGGATCTGGGGGCGGCGGCGGTGATGCCGCTAGGAGCGCCGATCGGGTCCGGGCTTGGGATTCGCAACCCTGCAAACCTACGGATCATCGTCGAGCAGGCGAAGGTGCCGGTGATCGTCGACGCCGGAGTCGGCACCGCCTCGGACGCCGCCCTGGCCATGGAGCTAGGGGCCGACGCGGTGCTGATGAACACCGGCGTTGCCGGCGCCCGCGAGCCAGTGCGCATGGCGCGGGCGATGAAGCTGGCGGTCGAAGCTGGTTGGCTTGCCGCTGGCGCCGGCCGCATTCCCCGCAAGCTCTACGGTAGTGCTTCGTCGCCGCTCGAGGGGTTGATCGAGTAGCGCGCTGGGCGACCGGCTTCAAAACCGCGCGCCGGTGGTCTAGAATCCGCGATCACCCCGAGCACGGGGTGCCTTGGCGGGTTTCCGCGACCTGCTTTCTGGCTGCTTTCTGGGACCTGCACCCTTAGCTTAACTGGATAGAGCATCGGACTACGGATCCGAAGGTTGGAGGTTCGAATCCTCCAGGGTGCACCATTCCCGGCAGCGCGCCGGAACCCCGGGCATGACGCGACGTTGATCGGCTTCGACGCACGTCGTCCTGCCAGGTCGAGAAGCCGCCGTCCGCGCCGGCCCGGAGGTCGGTCGGTGCGGCACCAGGCGTGGATATGAAGCTCACAGGCATTCATCACCTGACCGCGATCTCGGCGCAGATTCGCGAGAACCACCACTTCTACACCAACACTCTCGGCATGCGGTTGGTGAAGCGGACGGTGAACCAGGACGACGTGAGCGCCTATCACCTGTTCTACGCCGACGCCAAGGGCACCCCGGGCACCGACCTGACCTTTTTCGACTGGCCGGTTGCGCGTGAAGTGCGTGGCACCCAGGCGATCTCACGCACCTCGCTGCGGGTCGCGGGTCACGATGCGCTCGAGTGGTGGCGGCGACACCTCGGCGAGAAGGGCATCGTCGTCGGCGAGATTCATGAGCGAGGCGGTCGCCAGACTCTCGACTTCGAAGACCCGGAGGGCCAGCGGCTGTCGCTGGTCGACGACCAGGGCGCCGGCGTCGCGTATCCCTGGGATAAGAGCCCGGTGCCGTCGGCGTATCAGGTGCGCGGCCTCGGCCCGATCCATCTGAGCGTGCCGAGCCTGGGCCCCACCGAGGGGCTGCTGCAGCAGGCGCTCGACCTGCGCCCGGGCCGCGAGTACCCGCACGCCGAGAATCCCCGGCATACGGTGCATGTCTACGAGATGGGCGATGGCGGTGCTGCGGCCGAGCTTCACGTCGCCGTGGAGCCCGGGCTGCCGGCGGCGCGCCAAGGCGCGGGGGGCGTTCACCACCTCGCCCTACGCACGCCGGACCAGGATTACGACGGGTGGGCCGACCGGTTGCAGGCCCGAAAGATCGCCAACAGCGGCAAAGTCGATCGTCACTGGTTCCGCAGCCTCTACTTCCGCGAACCGAACGGAATCCTGTTCGAGATCGCGTCCGACGGACCGGGCTTCGCGGTCGACGAGGACGAGGCGACGCTCGGCGAGAAGCTCGTGCTCGCGCCTTTCCTCGAGCCTCAGCGCCAGCAGATCGTCGCGGGTCTGAAGCCGATCGACTAGCGGGATCGTGGTTGTCACCACTCTCCCGTGAAGTGGTAGTGAACGAGGCGAGGTCATACCACGATCCCGCTAGTCGTGATCCCGCCCAAGCAGCCGCAGACGGGCCGCGGGGCCGCAGACGGCCTTCGGCTCCTAGAAGTCTCGAGCTCCAGAGCTCGCGAGAACAACGCCGTACAGAACTTGGCTCACTGACTCGAGTTCGGGAGCTCAAGACTTCTAGCTCGCTTTGATACCCTGCGCGCACAGCAATCGTGAGCGGATGATCGCGCGGAAAGCGACGATCAGCCATAGGGGGTCTGTCGATGAAACACGCTGCCTGGAGACTCCGGCTCCTCGGAGCCGGGTTGTTGACGCTTCTCTTCGTGCCGCAGGCGGCTCTCGCCTGGGGGAGCGACGGTCACCGCATCGTCGCCCGCCTGGGCGAGGATCGCCTGTCGCCCGCGACGAAGAAGTGGGTCGAAAGCATCGCTGGCAAGCTGCCGCTGGCGCTCCTTGCGACCTGGCCTGACTACATTCGCTCCGAGACCGGCTGGGACTTTGCGCAACCCTGGCACTTCCTGACGGTGGAGGATGGCCAGGAGCTCGAACAGGCGGTCGAGCGGCCGTCCTCTCCCGGCAACGCCCGCGACCCGGTGCTCCGGGCGATGCCGGACAACGTGGTCGAAGCCATCGAGTACTTCGCCGCCATCCTGCGCGGCGAGAAGGCGCCGGCCGACAACTTCACCGCGTTGATGCTGCGCAACGGTGTCGAGCCGTATCGAGGCTCGCTCGAGCTCACGGCGCTCACCTTCTTGGTGCATTTCGTGGGCGACGTGCACCAGCCGCTGCACGTCGGTCGCGGTGGCGACCGGGGCGGCAACAGCGTTCGGGTCAACTTCTTCGACGAGGTGAGCAACCTGCACTCGGCCTGGGATAGCGGCCTGATCGACAAGGAGAACCTGGACTTCGTCGATTTCGTGCGCTTCTTGGAAGCGGAGCTCGCCGGAGACGAGAAGGCCGCCTCGGAGACGCGGCCTCTGGAGTGGGCCCGGGAGTCCCGGGACTACCGCGGACAGGTCTACGAGATATACGGTCGCACCAGCCAGACCAACTACCTGCCCGACCTGAGCTACAACTACGCCCACGACCAGATCGCGCTGGTCAAGCGCCGGCTCTACTCCGGCGGCCTGCGGCTCGCGGCGCTACTCGATTCGATCCAAGCGTTCACCGAGAAGGCCGGTGGCCGATAGCGAGCGGTCCGGAGGGCGATCGATCCCGTTCCTGGACAGTAGACCGGTGGCCTCGTCGCGCGCGGCGGCATGGCTCAGAACGGGATGTCGCCTCGCGAGCGATCCGACGCCGCCACACCGCTGTCTCCAGGCCGTTCGAAGAGCACAACGGATCGCGCCGGGTCGAGCGCCTGCGGGTCGAAGACGAAGTCGTCGTGCTGGCGCAGGAAGGGTGAGGCGCCGCACCTCGGGACCCGGCACTCGGGCTTCCCCTTCGGGCACGTTGCGAAGTGGCAGAGGCGGCCAAGGTAGCGGTCGGTTCCTGGCTCCATGACGAAGACGTCTACTTGGTGGTGGGCGACCCCGATCTCGGTTTCGGCAAAGAGCGCATTCACCGCACGGCCAAGCGTCTTTCGCAGGCTCTCGAGCTGGCTCGTGTCGCTCACCCAGACGGCGAGGTCGACGTCCCGGCATTCGTGCCAGAGCGCCACCCGTGCGCGCCGGAACCTCCGGAAGCGCGGAACCTCTCGGCCTAGGCGCTGGGCGACAGAGCCGAACAGCACGACTCGCTCCACGAACGGAAGTCGCGCGAAGGCGGCGCTCGCGTAGTCCGCAGCAGTGCGGAAGTCCTTCTGGCGCCGCAACAGCTGGCGGTCTTGCTCCTCGGTTTCTTCCTCCAGAACTTCTTCATCCCAGGAAGGCTCGTTGAGCGGCCAGTCGCCGCCGTCGATGGCGTCCTCTTCGAGCTCCTCGACCTGGGGCCCCGCCGCGTCGCGAGAGGCGACGGCGGTCGGCTCGCCAGCAGGGCCGCCGTGGCGCTTGCGATACAGCTCGCGCACCCAGTCGCGCACCGGCGCTTTCCAGCGCTGCTTGGGGCCAGGTATGTTCTTGATCAGCTTGCGAGGATTCAAGCCCAGAGCCTTGGCCATCCTCACGTCCTCCGCCGAGAGCCGGCAGAGTCTCTTCGCCTGTGCCCAGTCGTTATCGCGGGGACGCATCAACGCTGCCTCGCGCGAGATTCTGGCAGTGCGGTTGAGAGCCAATCGAGATCCGCTTGCCAGGCGCGGCGCGCCGAGTCCTCATGGGAGAAGAGGTCCTTCGTCTTGTCCAGCACCAACGTGTACGGAGAGCCCGAGCGGCGGGTCTCGTGACGAACCGGGAGCTCGTGCTGGTCGATCCGGTTGTGAAGGTGGAGGCGCCCTTGCTTGGCGAGAGGCCACTCGAGCCGCTGAAGCGAGGGAGAAAAGAAGAACGATCCGAGCTTGCGACAGAGGGCGCAGTCGCAGCCAGGTGGCAACGCGACCGACCAATCATCAGGGGCACGCGGCGGTGACGCGAGGCGGGCCGCCAGCACTGTTGCGCAGTGGCGAGCGATCGTGTCGCGGCCGAAAGCGGTCCTCCGCTCGGATCGCACGTTCTTCGAGGCGAGACGCAGCACGCGAACGAGGCACGGCACCAGCGCGGCGTTCTCGCTGGCGCAAAGGCGGCTGATCGCTCGCGCGATCGAGAGTTCGATGGACGCGGACCGGCCGCGCGCTGCTGATCCGGACTCGTCGCTCGCGATGACCGCGGCCCCGCGTAGCCAGCCGAGGATCGGCCTCGCCAGCTCTTCCAGTGCGCGCTCGCGTCGGCTCGGCGGCAGAATTCCAAGACGCTCCGCAACTTCAGGCTCGAGCACTCGCCACCCGTGATCGACGAGCAGCCGCGAGGCCGCCGAACCTACGCCACTGGCCCTGACGGCGCGGACCGCCGCGCATAGCGTGTCCAACGAGGCGAGCCAACGAAGAACGGACCGCGCGCCGAGGTACCTCCGCTGGGACGCCGGGCTTTCCCACCCGTCCAGCAGGCTGCGCACCCATTCCTCGCCGTAGCGGGTGACCAATGCGACCAAGTGCCGCGCCAGAGGCGGAGTGAGCGCCTCGGTCTGGAAGGGCGACAAGAGGGCGGCTGCGAGCTCGGGCGCCTCGAGACCGGCGGCGACCGGCAATGCCTGGGCAAAGAGCCGGCCGGTCTCATCGTGAGCGGCGACGTCCCGCCAGAAGGGCAGGAGTGACGTCGCCATCTCCCGGCTCTGTGGCAGCTCGCCCGCCCGAAGCCGTTCGGAAAGCCTCTCAAGTGCCCAGCCCGGAGCCGCCTCGGCACGCACTGCGAACGCCCACTCGCGGGGCCATAGGACGATCGCCGCCCGACGGTACCAGCGGTCCATCGTGTTGCCGTAGTTGCCCATGTACCCTTCGAACTCAGCGGTCTGGGGCTCGAGCGCCGACGACGGCGTCGTGGCGCAGACCTCCTCCTCGCGGACCGCAGTGTGGATCGACTCGGCGGCGCCGCCGAGCCGGTTGATCCAGCGCTCGAGGGTTACGCTCGAGTCGACGAGCTCACCGAGCTCGTAGGCGTCTAGATCGTCTGGATCGTTCCCGAGAGGCTCGATGTCCTCGTCGCGGGGCCAGCTGCGTCGGCGCCACTGCCAGTCCGGTTCCCAGGTTTCTTCGCACTGCCACGTCTCGTGCACCTCGGCGAGCGCCAGGACGACCTCGCAGCCGGCGCGCTCTGCCGCCGCGCAGAGAGCCGCCGCCCGCGTCGCGTCGCTGCCCTTGAGCCGCCCCCAGCCGAGGCCGTGCTCGGTGTACTGGTGGTCGAGCAAGTAGACCAGCCGACGTGGCGGCTCGAGCGGCGTTGCCTCGTTGGATCGGTACCGGGCAAGCGGCAGCGGCGTCGTGAAGTGCTCGCGCAGCGACGGCACGAGGGCCTCGACCAGGCTCAGCGGCGGGTCGGCTCCCTTCGCCTCGCCCCGGAGCATCAGGTCGTACGTCAACACGATCCGGTAGCCTGTCCTCACCGGGCGGACCTCATGACGACAGTCAGCGTAGAAGGCGATGAACGAGAGCGGCTGCTTGGTGGCCCGGTAGACTACGACGTTGCCCTGGTGTTGGACGGTGATGGCGCCGCCGGTGAACGTGGAGGGCAGGGTGACGACGAGCGTGCCGACCATGCCGTCTGCCCGTTCCGAGTCCTGGTGTGGTTTGAAGAACTGACCCGGCCCATAGATCAGCAGGCTGTGCATCTCGGCGGCCAGACGCTGTCCGGGCGCCAGGCCGAGATCGGCGCCGAGCGCGACGAGCATCGGCCGGAGCGTCCGGTTCCACAGCCGGCGGTCGAGCTTGACCCGGCTCGCGGGAATCTCGCCGGTGTCGCGCACCCGCCGATCGAGCAGGGTGTCCTCGCGACGCCCGTAGCGAGCCGGCCGCGCCTTGGCCAAGAGCGCTCGAGCCTGCTCACGCGGGATCGGGAGGCGCAGCGGTCCAACACCCCCGACCGCGAGCACCAGGTCGTCGGCACCCGCGGTCCGCCGGGCGGCGAACGAGCCGGCGCCCACCGCGCCCAGCAGGCTGGCGATCTGCTCGCGTGCAGTTGAGCTCACCTGGGTATTTTAGCGGGCCTCCGCCGCAGCCGGGCCTCGGCCTCCCGACGGTCTTTGAGGACCTGCAGAACCCGACTCAACGAGTCACGTTCCGGGTCCTCGAGGAAACCAGACTAGAGAGCCGAAGGGTGAAACGGTTGGGTGTAGCGGCGCCTGCCTCGACCGGCGATCTCTGGCAGCGGTCAGTCGCAGCCCGTCGCGACGAGCAAGGCGCGGCACACCTCGCGCATCTTGGCGGGCGACACGCTGCCGACGAACACCCTCAGATCGTCCTGAGCGACGGTGAAGAGGTTGCAGAGGTTGGCGCAGGAAGTGCGCTTGAGCCCGTCCTCGATTCCCAACTCGACCTCGGTCGGCGAGCCCCGAAGGGTGCTGGTGATCGCGACGACAGTCGCCGTGTTCAGGACACCGATCAGTGACGGGCGGCTTATCACCGGCCGCCGTTTGTCCGGCCTGGGCCGATCTAGGAGCCAGATCTGACCGCGGCTCAGTCGCTCGGCCACGCCTGATCCAGGAGTTGCTCTGCAACCTCGTCGAGCAGGGCGTGCCCCTGTCCGCGATAGGCCCGCTCGATCTCCTTGTCGATTCGCCGGCGTTCCTTCGCCCCCAGGTAGAGCTCGACCGCGGCGCGAATAAAGGCTGATCGTCACTTGCTACCGACCTCGGGATCCTCGTCGATCCGGCGCAGAAGATCCGGATCGATCGAGACTTGGATGGCCTTGGCTGCCATGTTGGAAAAATACCACAAGGAAACGTGGTCCGTCCTGTTGAGTGCTGGTGTGTCAGAAGTCCGAGTGAACGACTCGCTCGAAGTTGCTGTCGCCTCGCCTGAGAACGTGAGCAGGGATCTCGCGCACATGGTGCAGATCTCCAAGACGTCAGGAGTCCCGAGCAGCACTGAGGGCGGACCGTCACGGCGCCCCGAGCCTGGTGCTGTGCCAAGTTCACTCCTCGCCAACCAGCTCGGGCAGGTCCGCGTCGAGGCGCTGGCAGCTGGCGCCGGCATGACTCGTCGCCAGCTCGAGCACCAGGTTCGGGACACCGCGTTGGTCCTTAGAGCCCCTGAGTCCGGCTCGAAACGGCAGACTAGGTCGCCTGACAGTCGAGAGCCATTGCGCCTTCCACTGTCATCGCTGTTGCCGCCTCGTGGAGATCTGTCGATGACTCCTGAGCCCTCAGCCCGTCGCGTGCAAGCCGCTCACGCCTCGTCCAGGACCTGTCTGCGGGCGACACCTCGCCAGCGCTGCTGACCGCCGCAGCCGGTGAGGCGAGCGGGAGGCGTTCCAAGGTCTGCCGGCCAATCTACGATGCCGGGAATCGCCTGCTCAGCCAGACGATCTCCACACCTTCGACTCCATGAGATCGAAGTGGCGATCGTAGGCCCAGACGGGCACGTCGAGGCGTTCAGAGAGCACGGCGAGCAGAGCATCGAACAGCGTGATCGCTTGATCGGGATAGCGACGGACCTTGTCGATCGTCGCCGCATGGTCGGACGCCAGAGGAAGTACAACGCCGGTCCCCGCGTCGATCTCGGAGAGCCATCGCTGAGCGGTCGCCAGACCCAGCCGGCGAAGGATCAGTGTGTATGCCTCCATGAGGATCGGAGCTGCGACGACGATCGTCGTGAGCTCTCGATTCAACTGCGCGAGCTCCTCGGATGCCCTTCCGTGCATGCCATCGCTCGGATCGACCAGTGCATACAGCGGGCCGGAGTCGGCCAATACGGCGCTCACGATCTGGCGGCCATGACCGTGTCGTGCTGTAGACTCGTGTCTTCATGGCCACTTCCCTCCCGAGCGCTCGAGACACGAAGGGCGCCGCGAGCTGGACGGAAGGAGCGCGCTTGCCACGCTTCGTGGTCGAGGTAGTGCGTCAGCGCCGTCTGGAGCACGGCGTCCAGGCTTGGCCGCGGCTCGCGGTCACTGAGGAATTGTTCCAGCCTCTCTTCGATCTCGTCCGTCAGGGTGATGGTTGCTCGCCTCATGAGGCGAGCGTACACCACTTGGTGCACATGGTGAAGTGTTCCGAAAACGTCGTCGCGCACATTCCCGACGTCACTTCCGGAGAGCAACGTCGCGGGATGGTAGCCTCGAGCGCGGCAGCTGCCTTGAACGAATGCGACGCCGCGCACCGCCCGCGAAGTCTCGACCATGCACTTCGGCTTTCATGCGCCGTCGCCCGCCCTCGTGCCACTTGCTGCCGGGATCTGGTTCGCGAGCTCCAAAGGGTCCGCTTCGGCGCCGGCAGCCGAGCCGATCGTGCCCGACGGCTTCATGGAGTTGGTATTCAACCTCGCGGACCCGTTCGTGCGCCTGCCGCCAGACGGCGACACTCAGCAGCCGCTCGATCTGCTGGTCGGCCAACTGACCGAACCGACCACCGCGCGCTCGACCGGGCGAGTCGACCTGGTTGGCGTGCGCCTGCGCCCTGATCGGGCGGCCTGCGTGCTGGGCATGCCGGCCTGGCTGCTTCGCAACCAGCTGATCTCGGCCGAGCAAGTGTTCGGTTCGCGGCTCACAGAACTCATCGAGGCTTTGGCCGATAGCGCCGATCCGGGAGTGTAGAGCCCCCTACAATCGTCGCGCCACCGATTCGGCCCACCACGTCAAGCTCGTGGATATCGAGATGAGACCCGCCGTCTTCAACGGCCCGCCCGCCGTCCTCCCCTGCCTGCTGCTGGCCTTCGTGACCGCGGTCGCGTGCGACGAGCGCCAGGCAACCGCGCCCGCGACCAGAGTAGAGCTCCGAGAGGGCTGGCAGATCGTCGCCGCAGCCGCCGTCGAGGCGACACCGGAGGCGATCTCGTCCCCAGGTCTCGACACCTCGTCTTGGACCTCCACTTCGGTGCCGACGACCGTCCTGGCCGCCCTGGTACGAAGCGGCGAGGTGGTGGACCCGTACCTTGGCCGCAACCTGGAGACCATCTCGACCAAGCCTTTTGCAGGACCCTGGTGGTATCGCACCGAGATCGAGCTCGACGAGCGGCCGGGGCCGGGCGCCCGCCTGGTGTTCGCGGGGATCAACTACAGCGCCGATGTCTGGCTGAACGGCCGGAAGCTGGCCGATCGCGTTGAGCTCGTCGGAGCCTTCCGCATGTTCGACCTCGACGTGAGCGGGCGTCTGGTTGCGGGCAAGAACGCCCTGGCCGTCCTCGTCTATCCGCCGCAGCCCGGCGATCCCACGATCGGCTTCGTCGACTGGAACCCCAAGCCGCCGGACCGCAGCATGGGACTGTGGCGGGGAGTGACCCTCAGGCTGACCGGCGGAGTCGCCCTCGACGAGGTCTTCGTGCGCACCGATCTCGACCTGGAGACCCTGGATCGGGCGTCGCTGGTGGTGCGCGCCACGCTCTCGAACCACTCGGCGGAGAGCCTTGAGGCGGTGGTCCGCGGCACCATTGGTCAGGCCATCGACCTCGAACGCACCGAGACCCTGGCGCCCGGCGAGTCGCGAGACATCGAGCTCTCACCCCGCGACTTCCCCCAGCTGGTCATCGACCACCCGCGCCTGTGGTGGCCCAACCTGCTCGGGGAGCCCAACCTCTACCAGCTCGACCTGGAGGTCAAGACGAACGGCCGGGTGTCGGATTCACGCGCCGTCACCTTCGGCATCCGGCACGTGGCGGACTATCTGACGGCCGAGGGGTACCGCGGCTACGCCGTCAACGGCAAGAAGATCCTGATCCGGGGCGGCGGCTGGACGGATGACCTGATGCTGGCCGACGACCCGCGCAAGATCGAGGACCAGATCCGCTATGTCCGCCACATGAACCTCAATGCGATTCGGCTGGAGGGCTTCTGGGGAAGCGGCGAGGAGCTCTACGACTTCGCCGACCGCTACGGCATCCTGGTGATCGCCGGCTGGAGCTGCCAGTGGGAGTGGGAGAACATGCTTGGCGGTCCGGTGGACCGGTTTGGGGGCATCGACACCGACGACGAGATGTCGTTGATCTCGCGTTCGCTGCGCGACCAGGTGCTCTGGTTGCGCAACCACCCGAGCGTCCTCGTCTGGGTGCTGGGGAGCGACCTCCTGCCGCGGCCCGAGCTCGAACGGAGGTACCGTGGCGAGCTCGCCGAGGTCGATCCGACGCGGCCGGCGCTGGTCTCCTGCGCTCGCGGCGTCAGCGAGGTGAGCGGGCCGAGCGGAGTCAAGATGAACGGGCCCTACGACTGGGTGCCGCCGAACTACTGGTATCTCGACAACGAGCGCGGCGGCGCCTACGGCTTCAATACCGAGACCGGACCGGGCCCCCAGCCGCCGCCGGTCGACAGCATCCGGCGGATGTTGCCGCCGGAGAGCTGGTGGCCGATCGATGCGGCATGGGAGTACCGTTGCGGTCGCGGCCGCTTCCGCACGCTCGACCGCTACCGAACGGCCCTCGACGCCCGCTACGGCGAGTCGCTGGACCTCGAAGACTTCGCGCGCAAGGCGCAGGTCGCCAACTACGAGGGCATGCGCGCGATGTTCGAGGCGTTCTCGATTCGGCGCCCAGCGACCACCGGGATCATCCAGTGGATGCTCAACTCGGCGTGGCCGGAGATGTATTGGCAGCTCTACGACCACGACCTGGTGCCCAACGGCGCCTTCTACGGCGCCCGCGACGCCTCGCGGCCGGTCAACATCGCTTATGACTACGCCGACCGCGGCATTGTCGTGGTCAACGACACCGACCAGCCGCTCGGCTCGGTCACGGCGCGGGTGCGGGTCTTCGACTTGCGGTCGCGTCTGGTCGCCGAGACCGCGGAGACGGTGACGGTGGAAGCCGGAGCGATCGTGCGCGCTCTCACTCTTCCGGAGATCCCGGAGCTGGAAGGCAACGCCTACTTCATCGACGCCCGCCTGCTCGGCGCGGAAGGCGCCGAGCTGGTGTCGAGCCTCTACTGGCTGTCGACTCAGCCCGACGTCCTCGACTGGAAAGCGTCCGAGTGGTGGGTCACGCCGGCGGCGCGCCACGCCGACCTGACCGGTCTTGCACATCTGCCGCAAGTCGAGCTCGAGGTCGATCACGACTTGCGGGCGACCGACGACGGCTGGATCCTCGAGGTGAGTCTCGAGAACTCCTCTGATGGGATCGCTTTCTTCGTCGAGCTGTCGGTCGCCGGCGCCCAGTCGGGGCGTCTGGCAGCGCCGGTGTTGTGGAGCGACAACTACCTGTCGCTGCTGCCGGGGGAGCGACGGCAGGTGCGCGCTGAGATCCCCGCCCACGCGCTGCGCAGAGAGGAGCCACGGTTCCGCTACTCCGGAATCAACGTTCGGGGCTCGGCGCCGGGAATGGTGGATGCCCGACGATGACCCACGACCGCGCTCCAGGCGCTGGCGCCAGAGGGTCCGGTCATGATCGACGGCGTCCCCCCAAGCTCTGAACAACCGGGAGCAATTCCGCTAGGTGGTCCGTGCTCTCACTCCTGGAGCCGGGTCGAGATCCGGGTCTCCGAGGTCAGGGTCTTGTGAACTGGGCAGCGCTCGGAGATCTCGACGAGCCGCTGCCGTTGTTCGGCATCGAGGTCGCCTTCGAGCCGGAGATCGATCGCGATGCGGTCGATCAGGCCTTCAACGCTCTCGCATCCTTCGCAGTCCTTGGCGTGCACCCGACGGTGCTCGAGGGTCGCTTCGATCGCCTCCAGCGGCCAGCCCTTCCGGCGAGCGTAGAGGCCGAGAGTCATGCTGGTGCAGGCTCCGAGCGCTGACAGGAGAAGCTCATAGGGGTTGGGTCCACGATCGGTGCCCAGCGGGATCGAACGTGGCTCGTCCGCCGCGATGCGGTGGCGCTGGCTGTGAATCTCGGTGAAGAAATTCTCGCCAGTTCCGCGTACTCGCACCTTGCCGGCTGGGGGCGTGGATTGCTCGTCGGCAAGCTCGGCCTCCGGCGGCAAGTAGCGGCTCGACCAGGCTGCAAGCACGTCGGCGGCGTAGCGGGCGTCGGAGGTGCGAGTGAGCAGGTGGTCGGCATCGTCCAGCGAGACAAAACTCTTGGGGTGCTTGGCCCCCTCGTAGAGCCGCCGGGCGTGGTCGACGTCGACGATCTCGTCGCGCGGCGAGTGCATGATCAGCAGAGCCCGGCGCAGGTGTGCGAGCCTGCGGGTCACGTGACTTTGCGCGAGGTCGTCCAGCAGCTGCTGGCCGATTTCGAAGCTCCTCCCCCCGAGGGTCACGCGGTGGTGGCCGCTGCCGGCTGCGCGTTCGCTCTCATCTGGCGCGGAGGCCAGCAGTCCGGAGAGCAGGTGCTCGGTGTCACTCGGCGCACCGATGGTCACCAGCGCTCGTGCTTCCGGGATCCGCTCGGCCGCCACCAGCACCGCGGCTCCGCCTAGGCTGTGGCCGACGAGCAGGCTCGGGGCCTCGTGATGCGAGCGCAGCCAATCGGCAGCGGCGACGAGGTCCTCGACGTTGGATCGAAAGTCGGTTTCCGCGAAGTCGCCCGCGCTCTCGCCCAGCCCCGTGAAGTCGAAGCGCAGGACGGCAAAGCCGCGCTCGGCCAGCGCCCGGCTGATGGTTCGGGCCGACCGCAGGTCTTTGGAGCAAGTGAAGCAGTGCGCGAAGAGAGCGCACGCAGCCGGGCTTCCGGCGGGAGAATCGAGGCGGCCGACCAGTTGGTGACCAGTCGATCCGTTGAAACGGACGAGCTCGCTCAAGATGGCCTCCCCAAGTCGGTTGCTCGAGACCAGGACCTTCGCCGGGTTCCCACCGAGCTCGCGCTCAGGGTCGACGCGACCGCCCCGCTCTCGGGATTCAGCCGAACGAACGGCGAGTAGGCGTTGAGAAGGATGAATGCCGCTGTGCACCAGAGGTAGAGCTGGACGGGATTCGTGTAGCGGGTTCGACGACCGTCGAGGTAGGCGCGCGTCAGGAGGCCCGGCTGTGCCAGCAGCGCGACGATGGTCCGTAGGACCTTTCCTTCGACGCCGCTGGCGTGGGACGCGAACAACCCGAGCAACCGAACGAGGCGCGTCGGCGGTTCCCGCGAATCCTGGCCGCACTCCGCGCAGTAGCGACCCGCGAGCGGACTCTCGCAGTTCCGACAGTTCGCGACCGACCGGTTCATGCGAGGGCCCGAGGCTCGTTTGCCTCCCTGGTCACTCTGACTTGCCGCGGAGCCAGCACGTCCGCGCCTCCTTGCTGGTTGGGAACCGATCCTACAGGTCCGCTAGGGGACCTGCTTTGCCGCGAGCCATGATCTCGGCGTACGGCACGCCGACGATCGGTAGCTTGCGGGGGTTCTCGGTGTCGCTGCCGATCTCGAGCGTGCCCTCGAACCGGCCGTCTTCTCCGATTGCGCCCTCGATGACGGTGGTCGTGGCGCTCGCCTGTTGCGTCGGGAACTGCGTCGTGATCTTGAGCTGGTTGCCATTCCAGGCAAAATCGTCGAGCGAGATCGAGAAGATGTCACCCATGTAGAGCCATCCCTCGCCCTGTCTCGGCACGTGGAAGGCAAGCTTCAGGAACCCGTCGACCAAGAAAGAATTCTCCTTCGGATGAAACGCGAGGAGGTCGAGCAGCTTCTGCCGCGCATCAGGGGTCTCGAAGGCGACACCGTCCTTCTGGATCACCTCGATGAAGCCGTTGAACATCTCGCTGACGGTGTCACCGCGATAGATGACCTCTTTCGACGGATCGGGGTTGGCCGGGTTGCTCTCGGAGTTGTTCCAGACCGCGGTTACGTCGAGCCGGCTCCCCGCCGGGATGTCGATCGGCTTCGTCGGGTAGTAGAGCCACTGCCAGTTGTAGTTGTACTTGGGAACGTCGAGCAGCATCTCGCGCGTGCCATCGGGATAGGTCAGCTGGTAGCTCATCGCCTTGCCGCGAACGTGCATGTGGGGGCTGAACGCCAGGATCTGCATGTCCTTGTCGAACAGGTAGTGAGCGTTCTCGGCATGGTGATCAGCGCCTGGCGGGATCCTGAGCCCGGTGTTGGTCACCGGGATCGTGGCCACTTGCTTCTTGAGCTCGCCCTTGCCGAAGAAGAGACCGATCTTGCTGGTGTCGCTGGCGGCCTCGCCCATCGGGTGGTAGTGCAGGTCGAGCCTGACCGTGGTCTTGGCGCCGAGCCGACGGCCCATGCCCTCGGGGAACACATAGGGGGGCATTCCTGCCGTCCAGATCACGAATATGCCGGAGCTGTCTCGGCTCAGGCCCTCGCTCTTGCCTTCAGTGGTCGTCGATCGATAGGTCGATTGGAAATGATGGGTGACGCGGCGGTCGCCGGGCAGAACCTCGATGGCCCTGACCCAACGCGGCTCGTCGAGCAGAATCTCTTTGATCTGAACCGGGAAGATGTCTTCTCCTCCGGCCGCCACATCGACCCGATCGAGCTCAAGCACATAGTCGGGCTCACCGAGTGTCCAGCCATCCGCGAACGTCGGGACCTCTGGAAGGTCGGCCGGGTCGCCCTCCACGGCGCCCTGGCTCACCCAGGTCGCAACGGTCTCGATCTGGGCGTCGGTCAAGGAGATATCGTTCGCCCAAACGTGCCGATCCGAGTTGCCGCTCCATGGCGGCATGTCGCGGTTCGTCACCGCCTTGGCGATCGACTTCGCCCATGGTCGCGCTTCTTGGTAGGAAAGAAGCGACATCGGAGCCACCTCGCCAGGCCGGTGACACTGCGCGCAGTTCCTGAAGAAGATGGGTGCGATATCGCGGCTGAAAGTCGGCGCGTCAATGGCAGCCGCGGAAACTGCGCCTGCTGATACCAGATGGATCAGGACAAGTCCGACGCAGAGCAGAGTCGGTGACTTTCTCCCTCGCGGGGCAGTGGTCGTGGCGTGATGCATGGCGGTCATCTTGTTCTCTCTGTTTCGGGCAGGGGGCTCAGTCAAGTCGGCGAGATGGACGTCCTCCGAGTCAGGCACGACCCTGGGCCAATACGAGATCGTCGTTCATCCCGACCCTATACGGTCGAGCACCCGCTCCTGAAAGATCCCATAGAAGCGCTCTACGTCCACCGCGAGCGCAACGCGGGCGTTGGTCTCCGGATGCCGGAACAGTGTGCGCTGAAAGGACTTGTGGTGTGAGACGCTCATTCCCTGGGCGGGGCCGTCACCGGTCTCGATCTCGACGTACGAGTCTTCGAGCGTCACCAGGGTGGAGTCGATCGCGACCGCCATCGCCAGGCTGTCGTAGAGATGGAGTGCGCCTTCTCCGCTGCCTCCGCCATGACGCGGAACCAGGGCCGTGTCGCTTCGAGCACGAACTGGCCGAGGGCCGAGCTTCCAGCGACCTCTTCGACCTGCCGCGGCCGGAGCTCGGTCTGGTGACAAACATCGAGACCCACCATGGTCAACGGCACGCCCGATCGAAAGACGATGTCGGCGGCCTCCGGGTCTTGCCAGAAGTTGAATTCGGCGGCGGGGGAGATGTTGCCGGGCGTCGCCGCCGCTCCGCCCATCATGACGATGCCCTCGAGCTTCTCGGCGAACTCGGGCGAGCTCTGGAGGGCGCTCGCCACGTTGGTGAGCGGCCCGATCGTCACGATCGTGATCTCACCGGGATGGGCTCGTACCGTTTCGTGCAGGAACTGCACCGCGTCGAGCTCTCCGGCAGGTGGCTCGACCATCTCGGTCAGCTGACGCATCTGATAGCGACGCTCGAGAAACGCGATCTGGATCGTGCGTTGATCGTTGAGTGGCCGCAGCAGTCCACGATGCAGCGGAACCTCGGTGCGACCGATCAGCTCGAGGAGACGGGTCACGTTCGAGTAGCCCTTCTCGGCCGGAACGTTGCCCTGCACGATCGTGATGCCCTCGACCTTCACCCCGGGTGAGTTGAGGGCCAGCAGGGTGGCGAAGCAGTCCTCCGGATCGCCCCCGAGGGGTGCAGATAAGATAGACTCGATCAGGAACCCGCATTCTGGCACGAGCCGCAGCCCGCCGCCGCCCTCGCCACGCGAGAGCCCCGTGCTCAGAGCTCCCTGCTCGGTTTCGTGATCGCCTCGAGGAACCCCCCATCCAGCCGTCCAGGCCAGCGTCGAGGCCGACTCTCGCGTCTCGGGCAGGTCAGCGCAGACTCAGGCTCTGCTTCTTGCGCAACATCTAGAGCTCGATGCGCCCCCGGAGGGTCTGAGAATGAGCCAAGGGGGTAGTCGGACGAGGAAGCGATGGCGCATCGATGGAGACTTCAAGAGACAGGCCTCGTATCGCGCTTGCCGCAGTAGCGCGGTCTCAGGTTGGACTCGAACGAGCCGCTCGCCCGACGGCGGCAGGGTTCCGGGCGACGCCACACGCCGGTCGCGACGGCTTGGGCCGCAAGAGTCCGCCTGGTCCTGAGCACTAG
>JAQBHE010000600.1:0-15098 GCA_032128015.1 Holophagae bacterium | reverse complement strand
TCGACCGGCAAGATCCAGCCCGCGGCGACCAAGGAAGTGACCCTGGTCATGCTCCAGGCGATCCGTGATTTCTACGGCCACACCGGCCGCGAGGTCGGGATGAAGCCGGCGGGCGGAATCTCGAAGTCGAAGCTGGCGCTTCAGTATCTGGTGCTGGTGCGCGAGACCCTCGGCCAGCGTTGGCTCCACGCCGACCGCTTCCGGTTCGGGGCGAGCAGCCTGGCGAACGACGTCCTTCAGCAGCTGGTCAAGCAGCAGACCGGCGTCTACCAGGCCGCCGAGTACTTCTCCCAGGATTAGGAACCTGTGTCGTAGGAATTGACTCGCCGCCTCATCCAAGACGTCGAGGTCCCTGTGCCGGAAGATCGGACCGACACCGCCGCCGGGTCTCTTCCGAGGCTAGCGGCCGAGTGAGGAGCAGTTGGGGCGTACGCCATGGCTGCCGATAGGCCGTGACGTCGTGCGGGCGTGGGGTGGGTCTTCTCGGTCGGGCGGCGCGGTCGAATCGCTGGCGTTCTCGCTCGTTCGTCGGCCGCCCAAGGTGGGCGGCCGCTACCCCCGGAGAGGAGTCCGCCCGGCTCAGACCTCGGCGTTCGCCAGCTTGTCTTCTTTGCGGATGAGCGCCGACAGCGCTTCTCTGTCGGTCACCAGCTCCTCGATGCGCTCGCGATCGACCCTCGCGACGATGATCTGGCCGACCTCGTCGTGGACTTCGCGAAACAGCCCGTGACTCATCATCTTCTGGGTCTGGTATTGGTTGTCCTCGGTCGGGCTGACGTAGTGCACCTGGTTGGCCCGGTAGCGATGGATCAACCACAGGTGGGTCAACGACATCAGTCGCTTCTTGCGCAGGGCGGCGTCGAAGGTGTTCTGGTCGCGCACCGACAGGATGCGCTTGCCCTGCCGATCTTCCATCGGCGCGAAGATCACGTTCGCCACTACGTCACCGGTCGGCCCGAGCACCGACAGCTCGAGCAGCTCGCCGCCGGCGGTGACCGGCCGCAGCCCGACCTTGAGCGGTGACGGCAGGTCGTTGTTGGTGGTCCAGATCTTAAGCCACTCTTCGAGCAGCTTGGTCGGCACTTCAGTCTGCATGACGTGCTGGAACTGGGTCGAGCCTTTGCCCATCGCCTTGGTGGTCGCGGTGCGACCCGAAGACGCCATCAACGCGCTGTCGAGACGCGGCCCGCCGACCAGGGTCTGCGGAGTGCGGTAAGGCGACTCGACCAGCCGCAACTTGCGCTGCAGCCGTGCCAGCGCCAGCATGCCGTCGTCGAGCAGAGCGGTCGCGAACTCCTCGGACGCCAGGCCGTCGATCTGATGACCGCCGTAGGTGATGAAGTTGAAGACGTAGCCGAGTTTCGCGAGCTCGACGGGGAACCGCCGCATCTCTTGGTCGCTCATCCCGGTGGTGTCCCAGTTGAACGACGGCGACAGGTTGTAGGCGAGCATCTTGTGGGGACAAACCGCGTGGATCGCCTCGGCGAAGGTGCGCGCTTCTTCGAGATCCGCGGTCTTGGTCTCCATCCACAGTAGATCTGCGAACGGCGCCACCGCCAGCGACTTGGTGATGGCGTAGGCGACGCCACTCTGGATCTGGTAATAGCCCTCTGGAGTCTTCGCCCGCTCGCACTCCCAGAAGATGTCGACGCCCAAGGAGCGCGCCTTCTCGCGCGCATCGTAGAGCGAGGAGGTAGCAGCGAAGGCGCTCCAATCCTCGACGGTCATCTCGAACTGATCGCCTTCCGAGGTTCGCAGCTCGATGATGTCGGCGACCGCCCGCCCGTAGGTCGCGAGCCCGGCATCCTCCTGCCAGGCATCGACGAACCCGGTGAGAACGCGATCGAGCAAGGCGTCGACGTTGCGCTCATCGGCGGCCTCGAACTCCGCGACCGCGGTCTCGGCGAGACTCTTGACCCCGGCGCGGTCCAACCACGCGAGCGCCTGGCGCTGCTCGGACTCGGCAATCGCGTACAGCAGGTGTCCTCGGATCTCGCCAACACCGAGCTCGGCGAGCAGCTTGTGGATCGCGATCGACACCGCCCGGTAGCTCGGGATGTCGACGTTGGTCGCTCCCAGCAGGTAGGGCTGGTCGCGCTCGTCGGAGCTGCCATCCAGCAGGGTCGCGGCCTCGGCATCGGTGCGCGCCACGATGATCCCCGCGACTCTCATGATGTCGAGCTGCAAGCGGGCGGCATTCAGCCGCTTGATCTGTTCGTCGATTGCTACCAACACCTTGCCGCCCTGGTGTCCGCACTTCTTGTCGCCGGGCTTCTGGTCCTCGATGTGGTAGCCAGGGACACCGACCTCGACGAAGCGCCGCACCAGGTTGCGGACGTGCGCGTCGCCGCCATGACCGGTGTCGGCGTCGGCGATGATGAACGGACGAAAATCGTGCGCGGGGGCTGCCTCGCGCCGCGCCACCGGCAGGCGCGACCGCGCGAACTGCTGGTTGCGGTCGGCGGCGAGCAGCGCGCGCACGATCGGACCCGCCTCGTCGGGCACCTGGCTCAGGGGATAGCTGGCCAGGTCGGCGCCGGGATCCTCGTCCTTGGAGCCCTTGGCCGAAGTCGCCCAGCCGCCGAGATAGATACCCTCGATGCCCAGCCGTTTCATCGCCACGGCCTGGCCTGGGGAGTAGGGACCGAACGTGGTGATCGACCGCCGATTCTCGAAGAGCTCCCGGAGACGGGCGTAGAAGCCCTCGGCGGCATCGCGCGCCACGGTGTAGTCGTGGGCGATCGTGCCTTGCTGCTCTGCGACTTGTCGCGGAGTGTAGAGGCGCGTGATCTCGGCGAAACGGTCGCGCTCGAACCAGTCCTGGGCCACCGCTACCTGTTCTTCGAATGAACTCATCGGAATCACTCCTGTCGATCAGCCGGTTCGACCGGCTCCGCACTCTCGGCGCCGCGGCGAAGAGAACGGCCGCTGGCTGGCATCCACATCTTAGCGGGTCAGCTCACCCCGGCAATCCCGCCATCCACCGCGATCGTCGCCCCGGTCACGTACGCCCCGGCGCGCGACGCCAGGTAGATCGCTACGCCCGCCATGTCCTCCGGCGTGCCGATGCGCTTGCGCGGGTTGCTGGCGCGGATCCGGTCGCCGGCGATCTTCAGAGTGTGCTCCATCATCTTGCTCTCGAACGGCCCCGGACACACCGAGTTGACCGTGATGTCGTCGGGCGCCAGGCGCTTGGCGAGCGCCCGACCGAGGTGAATCAGTCCCGCTTTGCTCGCCGAGTAGGGGTAGTGCTCCTGCGGGTTCACGTGCAAGGCGTCGATCGACGCGATGTTGATCACTCGACCTGGATCTTCTTCGGTCGCCGCCGCCCGCAACAGCGGCAACAGCCTCACTGCCAAGAAGAACGGCGCCTTCAGGTTGGTGTCGATCACCTTGTCCCAGCCCGACTCCGGAAACTCCTCGAGCGGCGCCCCCCAGGCGGCCCCGGCGTTGTTGACCAGCACGTGCACCCGGTCCTCGCTCGCGGTCACCGCCGCCACGAAGCCCTCGATTCCTTCCAACGTCGAGAGGTCGCTGGGAATCGAGACGCACTCCCCGAACGCCGAGAGTTCCTTCGCCTTGGCGTCGCAGACCTCCGCCTTGCGCGCGGTGATGATCGTGCGCGCTCCGTTCTCCACGAATCCCTGGGCAATCATCGCGCCGATGCCGCGCGAGCCACCGGTGACGATGACGGTCTTGCCACTGACGTCGAAAAGCTGTCCTATCTTCACTGCGGCCCTCCCTCTCGTTGCGGATATGGGACGGCGACCCTATCGCGTCCGAGTGACTCGAGTCCTGACTCGAACCAGTCCAGTGCTGTGGGCGACGTTCTTCCACGCCCCAGAGAGCGCCGAGCTCGCCGGCTGGCGTCCACGAAATGCTCCAAGCGTCCGAGGAAAGTATGATCCAACACACCGACCTACCTTCGACACCCTGAGCGCTCCTGATGGCCAAGATCGACTTCGACACCGACTGGAAGTACGCGCCGGCCCCCGAGGCCACCGACCATCTGCGGCTGCGTGACCACTACGGTCTGTTCATCGGCGGCGAGTGGGTGGAGCCGGCGAGCGGACGCGGCTTCGACACCATCAACCCGGCACGCGAAGAGAAGCTCGCCACGGTCGCCGAAGCCGGCGAGGCGGACGTCGACCGGGCGGTCCAAGCCGCGCGCAGCGCCTTCGAAGGACCCTGGGGCCGGATGCGCGGCGCCGAGCGCGCCAAATACATCTTCCGGATCGCGCGGATGATCCAGGAGCGCGGACGCGAGCTCGCCATCGTCGAGTCGCTCGACGGCGGCAAGCCGATTCGCGAGTCGCGAGACATCGACGTCCCGCTCGCCGCTGCCCACTTCTTCTACTACGCCGGCTGGGCCGACAAGCTCGACTACGCCTTCCCGGGACGCCGCACCCGACCGCTGGGGGTCGCCGGCCAGGTGATCCCGTGGAACTTCCCGCTGCTGATGGCGGCGTGGAAGCTGGCGCCGGCGCTGGCGACCGGCAACACCGTGGTCCTCAAGCCCGCCGAGACCACACCGCTCACCGCCCTCCTGCTCGCCGAGATCATCCAGCAAGCCGACCTGCCACCGGGGGTGGTCAACATCATCACCGGCGCCGGGGCGACCGGGGCGCAGCTGGTCGGTCATCCGGGGGTCGACAAGGTGGCGTTCACCGGCTCGACCGAGGTCGGCAAGCTGATCCGGATGGCGGTCTCGGGCACCGCCAAGCGCTACACCCTCGAGCTCGGCGGCAAAGCGGCGAACCTGATCTTCGAAGACGCCGCCATCGATCAGGCCATCGAGGGCATCGTCGACGGCATCTTCTTCAACCAGGGTCACGTCTGCTGCGCCGGCTCCCGCCTACTGGTCCAGGAGTCGGTTTGTGACCTCGTGATCGCCAAGCTCAAGGATCGGATGGCGACCCTGATCGTCGGCGACCCGCTCGACAAGAACACCGACATCGGCGCCATCAACTCCAAGCCGCAGCTCGACAAGATCACGGAGTACCTACAGATCGGGGTCGGCGAAGGCGCCGAGCTCTACCAGGCCGCGGGGCCGGTGCCGGCGCGCGGCTACTGGTGCCGGCCGACCCTGTTCCTCGGCTGCGCCCAGTCACACCGAGTGGTCCAAGAAGAGATCTTCGGCCCAGTGCTCGCGGTGCAGACGTTTCGCACCGTCGGCGAGGCGATCTCCAAGGCCAACAACACCCCTTACGGCCTCTCTGGCGGCGCCTGGACCGACAAGGGAGCCAAGATCTTCCGGGTCACCAGCCGGATCCGCGCCGGGGTGATGTGGGCGAACTGCTTCAACAAGTTCGACCCGTCGTCGCCGTTCGGCGGCTACAAAGAGAGCGGTATCGGACGCGAGGGCGGGCTGCACGGTCTCGGACCGTACGTCGAGTTATTGCCCCTTGCGAGCGCTGCGGAGGCCGGCCGATGACCAAGGACCGCACCCGTGCGAAGGCGACGCTCGGCGGGGACGCCGAGGACGCCAGCGTAACCACCAACGCGACCGCCGAGGGCGCCGAACCGGACGCCGGCCGCCTGCCGGTGCTCAAGACCTACAAGCTCTACATCGGCGGCAAGTTCCCGCGCAGCGAGTCGGGCCGCCATGACCCTCTCGAGAGCCACGACGGCACCGCCGTCGCCAACGTCTGCCGAGCGTCGCGCAAGGACTTTCGCGAGGCGGTGGTCGCGGCACGCGCCGCTCAGCCCGGCTGGGCGAGCGCCACCGCCTACAACCGGGCGCAGGTGCTCTATCGGGTCGCAGAGATGCTCGAAGGTCGCCGCGCCCAGTTCCAGGCCGAGCTCGAGCTCCAGGGCCAGGACCCCAAGAGTGCGGCGACCGAGGTCGAGCGTTCGATCGATCGCCTGATCTACTACGCCGGCTGGGCCGACAAGGTCCAGCAGGTGTTCAGCTCGGTGAACCCGGTCGCGTCCTCGCACTTCAACTTCTCGATGCTCGAGGCGACCGGGGTGGTGTCGATCGTCGCCCCCGAGGACAGCGGATTGGTCGGTCTGGTCTCGGTGATCGCGCCGGCACTGGTCCCCGGCAACACCTGCGTGGTGCTGGCGTCGTCGCGATTCCCGCTGACTGCGATCACTCTCGGCGAAGTGCTCCACTCCTCCGACGTTCCCGGTGGCGTGGTCAACCTGCTCACCGGACGACGCGACGAGCTCCTGGGCCAATTCGCGTCGCACCTCGACGTCAACGCGATCGTCTACTGCGGCGACGACCGGAACGAGCGGCGCACGGTCGACCAGGAGTCGGTCCACAACCTCAAGCGCGTGGTCGCTCGGCCCGTCAAAGACTGGCGGCGGTCCGAAGACGAGGGGCCGTACCCGATCCTCGACCTGTGCGAGGTCAAGACCACCTGGCACCCGATCGGAGACTGAGGCACTTCGCCAGCCCGGTCACTCTCGCAACGGCCGCGCGTGGACCGTTCGCGAGCGCCGCAGCGAGACTTGGCCCGTCGGTGCTCCCCGGGACTTGCTGACATCGCCGACGGTCGCGACGTGCACCGCCACCTGGCCTCCCGCACTCGCCTTCGAATAGCCGGCGGCAAGAGCGGCGGCGAACCGCTCGGTGTCTTTCGGCATACGCTCGAGGCCTTCCGGGTTCAGCACCACGACGTGGGATCCCGGACCTGACGCGATGTGCAGCCAGAAGTCGTTGGGGCGACCCAACCGGGTGGACAAGATGTCGTTGTCGGCAGCCTTCTTCCCGACCAGGACCACCAGGCCTTCCGGGGAGATGAACCGGCGCGCGATCGACCGCCCTCGATAGATCCCGGCCTCGCGGTCGGTGGCCGGGTCGGTGTCTTGGGGTTCGTCGTCTTCGCTCATTGGGATCGACAGGTTACCTTTCCCTTGGTTCCCTTCTGAGGGTAGCCCGCCGGTCTTCGGGCGCGCCGAGCCTTGGGCGGCCGACGTACGAGCGAGAGGCCGCGATCCCACCGCGCCCGAACGAGAAGGCGGTGCGGCGCCCGCTCGACGTCAGGTCCTGTTCGCAACAATCGCGTACGCCCCAACGACTCCGCATTCGGCCGCCCAAGCTCGGCCGCTACCCCCGGAACGAACGCCTCGGTACTGTTCCGGCCCACGGAAAGGACCTCCCCTCCCACAACGTTTACTATGACGTTATGCCCCTCGACTACCTCGCCGAGAACCGCAAGACCTGGGACCGCTGGGCGCGGGTGAACTACGACTCGACGTTCTATGGGGTCGACGAGTGGAAGGCCGGGCGCTCGGTGCGACCCGGGCTCGACGCGCTCGAGTCCCGGCTCCTCGGCGAGGTCGCGGACAAGACTCTGCTCCACCTCCAGTGTCACTTCGGCCTCGACACCCTGACCCAGGCGCGACGCGGCGCTCGAGTTGTCGGCGTCGACTTCTCGTCGGAAGCGATCGCGCGCGCCCGCGCTCTTGCCAAGGACCTCGGGATCGCCGCCGAGTTCGTCGAGTCCGATGTCTACCGGCTGCCCGAAGTGCTCGATCGCGCGTTCGACATCGTCCTGACCTCGATCGGAGTGCTCAACTGGCTGCCTGACCTCGAGCGCTGGGCGCAGGTGATCGTTCGCTTCCTTGCCCCCGGCGGCCGCTTCGTGCTCCTCGAGGCCCATCCCACAGCGCTGCTGCTCGACGAGGACGCGCCGGCCGGCAGCCTGGTCGCGCGCCATCCCTACTTTGCAGCGCCCGAGCCGCTGCGCTTCGAGCAGCGCGGCTGCTATTCCGATCGCGACGCTGACATCGAGTCGGTGCTCTACGAATGGCCCCACCCGTTGTCCGAGATCCTCGGTTCGCTGCTAGCAGCCGGACTCGCGATCGAGAGCCTTGAGGAGCATCCGTTCATCGCCTGGCCGCTGCTGCCGTGGATGGTCGAGCGCCCCGACGGCTGCTTCGAGCTTCCTCGTGACTGCCAACCCTTGCCGTTGATGTTCTCGATCGTGGCCCGCCGAGGCGCCGACAAGTGAGTGCAAGTTGAGTCCGCCAGAGCCTGCTGTCGCCTCGCTTGCTGCGCCATTGCGGCGCCGATCGCGCCCCTTGGGGCGGCGCCGACAGCTGGTCGAGATCGAGGACCAGGCGTGGTTTCCAGCATTCCTCCGCGACTACGCCACCGACTACCTGCACGCGGTGCAGAAACGCCTTGGTCTACCGGCGCGGATGGCCCCGATCATCCGTGGCGCGTTGGTCGCGAGCGGCCAGCGCCAGGTCGTCGACCTGTGCTCGGGAGGATCCGGACCGATCGTCGAGATCGTCGAACTGCTGGCGCGAGACGGCTTCGAGGTCGATGTCGCTCTCACCGACAAGTTTCCGAACCTCGGCGCCTTCGAGCGCGCCGAGAACGACTCGTCGCGGGTCCGCTTCGTCGCCACTCCGGTCGACGCCGCCGCGGTGCCGCGAGAGCTCCGAGGTCTGCGGACGCTATTCAACGGCTTCCATCACTTCGACCCCGAGCAGGCGGCCGCGGTTCTCGGAGACGCTGTCGGCAACGGCCAACCCATCGCCCTCCTCGAGCTCTCGCACCGCTCGCTGCGCGGTCTCATCGCCGTGTTGGCCGCGCCGGTGCTTGCGCTGCTGCTCACTCCGTTCATCCGGCCATTTCGGTGGGGGCGGTTGTTCTGGACCTATCTCGTCCCGGTGGTGCCAGGAGTCGTGCTCTGGGACGGCGTGGTCTCGCAGCTGCGGTCCTACACCCCCGCTGAGCTCGACGAGATCGCCCGGCGCGCTGGCAGCGGCGACTACACCTGGCAAAGCGGTGAGGTCCCCATGTTGGGCACGGCGATAACCTACCTGATCGGCGTCCCGGCAGACCCGAGCCCGCCCGAAAAGGTCGCGATCGCCGAGAGGTGACACCCATGGGCAACCGTCGTTTCGCACCTCACGCCAGCTCGATCGTGGCGCTCACCCTCGGGCTCGTCAGCCTCGGGTCGCTCTCCGCACAGACGATCCCGGTCGGCGGCGAGATCGTCGACTCGGACGGCAAGCCGCTCGCCGCGATCGAGGTTCGGCTCGAGGAGACGCCGACCGAACATCAACGGCTGCGCCGGATTCTCGACGGATCCCCGGTCGAAGCGGTCGCGATCGCGCGCACCGACTCTGCGGGACGGTTCATGGTCGAGGCGCCGCGCGCCGGGATGTGGACGCTCCACGCCAACGGCCAAGGCCGTGCGGCGGTCGAACTGCCGCTGCGACCGCTGCTCGAGCGACGCGAGCTGCGGCCGATCGAGCTGGCCCGGGCGGCCATCGTCAAGGTGCGGGTCGAGAGTGCGGGCAAACCGGTGACCGGCGCCTTGGTCGTGCTCCGGACCGAGCGTGAACGCGTCTTCCGGCTCGACCAAGACCGCGAGCCGGCGACCCCCCGGTCGCAGACGGCGCGCACCAACGAGGCCGGCGAAGCCGAGCTCTCGACCGCGGAGCGCGCCCGCTACACCCTCGCCGCAAGCGCGCCCGCCTTCGTCGTCGCGACGCAAGAAGCGCAGCGCGGCCCGACCGCCACCGTCGAGCTCGCCGTCGGGGTCCTACGGCAGGTGGTCGTCGTCGATGACCGCGGCCGGCCGCACCCCGAGGCGGTGGTGCTCGCCGGCGTTCTGCCGCGTGCGGCCGGCCTGCCGGTCGCGATCACCGACCCCGAGGGGCGCGCGACGGTGGCGGTGCCGAAGGACAAGGAGGAGCTGGTGCGGGTGTTGGCAGCAAACGGAGCCGTCGGCCTCACCGGCCTCGCCGGCGCCGCTTCTGCGCCCGACGGCGAGGCTCCGGAGCCCGTCCGCATAGCGGCGACCCTCGGCGCCTTGCGCGGCCGGGTGGTCGCAACGCCCGACCGCTCCCCGGTCGCCGGCGCGATGGTTTGGGACGCCGCCGATCCCGCCCGCTTCGTTGTCACCGGCAAGGATGGCGCGTACGAACTGCGGGCTGCGCCGAGGAGTGCCCAGGGCATGATGGCGATCGGCGCTGAAGCACCCAGCCACTTCCAAGGCAACGCCCCGATTTCCGCGGATGAGGTCGCCTTGGCGAAGGGCCCGACCTTGGCGCTCGAACCTTCGACCTTCGTCCGCGGCCGGGTGGTCGATGCCACAGGCGCCGCGGTCGCCGGTGCGAGGGTTGGCGCGACGCCCTCGGACTTCCGCCGCTTCGGCGGCTTCGCCAGCGGCCGAGCGTCTTCACGCTCCGATGACCAGGGTCGCTTCGAGCTCGCTCCGCTCGCGCTCGACCAGGCCTATTCGGTCGAAGCTCGACGCCGAGGCTTTGCTCGCAAGCGCGTCGAGCTCGGCGCCGCGCGCTCGAGACCGGCCGGCGCCGAGCTCACCATCGAGCTGCGCGCCAGCAGCACCGCTTTCGGACATGTGGTCGACTCGGCCGACGTCCCGATCCCCGGCGCCGAGGTCACCCTCCAGCCATCGCTCGTAGGCAACGCCCTGGAGGACATGCTTCGCCGGCAGACCGGCGCCGCGGATTCACCGCACGCTGTTTCTGACGACCAAGGACGTTTCGAGATCGCCGACCTCGAGGCCGGCCGGTACGACCTGCGAGCAAGCGCCGACGGCTTCGCACCGGCCACCATCTCAGGGCTCACCGTACCGGAGACCGCGACCGATGGCGCCTTCGAGCTCGGGACCGTCGCGCTGTCACCGGGGGCGACGATCGAGGGCATCGTCTCCGATGGGGGCGGCAATCCGATCACCGGTGCCGAGGTCCACGCGCGTCAGGAAGGCGGCGGGATTGTCCGTGTCGCGTTGCCCCGAGGCGAGCGCGACCAGCCGACAGCGACCAGCGACGACCTCGGCCGCTTCACCGTTTCGAGTCTCGCCGCCGGCGAGCCGGTGAGCCTCGAAGTCCGGCGCGAGGGCTACGCCTCGACATCTCTGTCCGGCATCCGGCCGCCGACCACCGAGCCGCTGGCCATCACCCTCGAGGCGGCGTCGACCCTGCGCGGCAGCGTGGTCGACGAGCTCGGATCGGCAATCCCGGGCGCCAGCCTCCGGCTCGTCCGACAGGCGGGGAGCTCCGACGCGACGACGGTCCAGACGGTGACGGGCATGATGCGCAACGACAACGCCGGCGAAGACGGCCGATTCGAGGTCAAGGGCATCGCGGCCGGTCGGTGGGACCTATCAGCCTCGGGCCGGGGATTCCAAGAAGTGACCCGGGCCGGAATCGAGGTGGTCGCCGGCCGCGACCCCGAGGAGCTGCGCATCGTGCTGCCGAAGGGCGCAGTGCTCACGGGTCAAGTGCTCGGACTCGACCGCGCGCCGGTGGTGGGCGCCACGGTGCGCAGTATCGTCCAGCGCTTCGCGAGCTTCCAGTCGGGTGGGCAGATGCTTACCGCCCGGACCGACGGCGATGGTCGCTATCGAATCGAAGGCCTGGCCACCGGGCGGGTGTCGATGACCGCTGAGCACCCGAAGTACCAGGCGCAGGTTCTCGACATCGAAGTGCGTCCGGAGGAGAACACGCTCGACTTCGAGCTCGATCGCGGTCTCGAGATCACCGGACGGGTGATCGACGAGAATCAGCTGCCGGTCGAGGGGGCGCGGGTGCAGGCCACTGCACCGCGGGGCGGCAGCTTCGTGATCGCGTTCGGCGGCGGCCGCGGCCGAGTCGTCACCGGACCCGACGGCGCCTTCGTTCTCGAAGGACTCGCCACCGGCAGCTACCAGGTAGGAGCTCAGAAGACCGGCTATGCCGCGGCCCAGACCGATCACCCGGTGGTTCTCGACTCGAGCTCGCAGCTCGGCATCGAGCTTCGGCTCGAGCGGGGCGCTGCGATCATCGGCCATGTACTCGGCCTCGAGCTCGACGAGCTATCGCGGGTGCAGGTCATGGCGAGCCAGTCGGGCGGCGTTGTCTCGTCGGTGTTCGGCCCGGTGAGTTTCGAAGGCAACTACCGCCTCGAGCATCTGCGCCCTGGCGACTGGATGGTGACGGCGCAGCTCGGCCGGTCCGGCAAGAGGGTCCGCAAGGACATCACCCTCGACCCCGGAACGGTCGAGAGCACGCTCGATCTCGAGTTCGGCGGCGGCTTGAGACTCAGCGGCCAAGTCCTCCGCGGCGAGCGGCCGGCGATCGGCGTCAACGTGTTCGCGATCGGCGAGACCACCACCTCGAGCGCCCAGAGCAGCTCCGACCAGGAAGGCCGGTTCACCTTCGAGGGCCTGGAGCGCGACGCCTACCGGGTGGGCGTGAGGGTGATCGGCGGCGCCGCTCACGAGCAGAAGGTCGAGCTCGATTCCGACCTCGAAATTACCATCGCGCTCAGCGAGTCGAGGCTTTCGGGCCGGGTGCTCGACGACGAGACCGACGGTCCAATCGCCGGCGCCGAGCTTACGCTCGCTCCGCTCGAGGAAGATACCGTTCGCTTCTTCGCCGGCTTCGGCACTCCCCCGCGCAGCGGCTCGCAAGGCGAGTTCTCATTTGGCGGCGTCGCGCCCGGCCGCTACCAGGTGCGAGCGAGCCACGGAGGTTTCGCGACCGCCACCGCCGAGGTCGAGGTTTCCGAGGGCGAGGATCTTTCGGCGGTGGAGCTACGGATGAGCCCGGCAGGTGGCCTCACCCTGTTCATCCTCCACGCGACCGGCAACCCGGCGCGCCAAGTAACGCTCGCCGCCGTCGACCGCGATGACCGGGTGGTGCTCCAGGGCTTTTACACCACCGGCGAGGGCGGCCGGCTTCGCCTCGCCGACCTGCCATCGGGTGACTGGATCCTGCTCATCTCGAGCGCCGGCGGCGCCGCGACCAACGTGCCGGTGCGATCTCCGGGACCGCCCCAAACCGTGACCCTGCCGCCGTCAGGAACGATCCGGCTCACCGTCACCCCACTCGTCGAAAGCACCCTCCAGAGCCGGGTTCGGGTCTTCGATCAGGCCGGCAACGTTTACCGCGCGCCCGGCTTCCAGAGCGTCCAGACCCGCTTCGGCATCTCCGGCGGCCGAGCGCTCCTACCGCTCCCGGTCGGTGTCTGGCGGCTCGAAGTCACCACCGTCGACGGCGCGCAGAGCTGGAGCACCACGACCAGCGTGGTGCCGGGAGTGGTGCTCGACGTGGTCATCGAGTAGCTGTTCCGCGACGCGGGCGTTCGGCGTGCGAGCGCTGGACGTCTGCGGTCGACCACGTCGATGCGAAGTGGCCGGACGGCGGCGGCGACCCACCAATGGCCGGACGGGACTGGAGGACGATCCCGGACGCATCGCGTGTCGTCTCGGTCGACCCGACGCGCGGCATCTCAGTCGCTTCGCGGCTTTTGCCGATGGGTCCGCACGAAGCCGAAGCCAACGAGAGCTCGCGTCTCTTCGTCCCACAACTTGAGGCGGAGACAGCGTAGGCCTTGCCAGAGAGTCAGGCGAGTCACTTGCTGAAGCCCCGTGACCTCGCGGAAGCACTGCGCCAAACGGTAGTTGGGGATGCGGCTCGCCAGGTGATGGATGTGGTGGAAGCCGATGTTCCCGGTGAGCCAGTGGAGCGGCCGCGGCAGGTCGAGGAAGGAGCTGCCATGGACGGCGGCACGATAGAAACTCCAATGCTCGTCGTGCTCCCAGTAGGTGTCCTCGAACTGATGCTGGACGTAAAAAAGGAAAACGCCGACAGCACCAGCGAAGAGGACCACTGGCAGGTGTACGAGAACCACCGCACGCCAGCCGAGCAACTGGGCGAGAACAGCGAACGTGACGGCGATCCCAACGTTGGTCCACAGCACGCTCGCCCACTCGCGCTTCCAGGACCAAGGGAGATCGAACGGGAAGCGATGCTTGAGCATGAACTGGTAGGCCGGGCCTACACCGAGCAGAACCAGGGGATGACGGTAGAGGACGTAGAGCCACCGCCGGAGCAGCGACATACCCTGATATTCGCGCACGGTATGGGTCGTGACGTCGCCGAACTCACGATGTTCGAGATTGCCCGACCTCGCGTGGTGGATGGCGTGAGTGCGGCGCCAATACCCAAACGGAAACAGGGTCACGACACCGAGCACCGATCCCAAAATCCCATTGGCGATGCGCGAGCGGAAGAACGAGCCGTGGCCACAATCGTGCTGCAGGATGAAGAGGCGCAAGAACAGAAAACCCGTCGGCACTGCCAACACCAGAGTGAGGGCGTAGGAGATCTCAATGCTTCTCGCCATCAAGTACCAGCCGAGGGCGAACGGCAGTGCGCTATTGGCGAGCTGCAACGCTGCTGCTCGTGTGCTCGGGCGCTTGTAGGGTTCGAGAGCCCCGCGCCAGTTCTGCTCGTCGGAAGTCACGTTGCTCATCGGAGACCGCCAGGCTCGATCGACACGGGCGCGGAAGAGCCACCGGTCCGCGCTCGAGAACACGAGCACTCCAATCTAGTCATTCGCTCACTGGCCACCGAAACGCACTCCGTACTCAGCAATCCGGCACCCAAGAGAATGACCTGCGCCGCGGGTCGAAGCGAAGCCATCAAAGACACCGCGACTCGGACAGGTGCGAGCCCCTCGGCTGACCGCACTGATGACCGTATCACTCTCGCGATTCGAAGAGGCCAGGGCGAAGGAGAGAGTCGAGGTTACGGCCCGCTGTCAGCCGGTAGTCCCCGACCACGCTCCGGGGCCGGCGGCGTCGAGGGCCTCGACGCATCGCTCACGGAATCCCCCACTGGTACAGTCCGTAACATCGTGAGGAGACCATCGAGCTCGGCCGCCGCGACGGCGCGCGCAAGCGCCGATCTCGAAGCTCCGGGACGTCGGGTTCATTGGTGGAAGTCGCGCAGCCGGTCGCGCCTTCGCTCTGCCGCGACGCCGCTCGCCATTGCCCTGCCCCTCCTGATCGCCGTCCCGGTTGGTTCGACCGACCAGGCTGTGCTCGACCTTCTCCTGCACATCGACGATCTGTTCCGCGGCGACTCGAGCCACGCGACCATGACCATGAAGGTCAAGACCAAGCGCTTCGAGCGCGAGCTGACCATGGAAGCTTGGTCTCGCGGTACCGGCAAGAGCCTGATCCGGATCATCGAGCCCGCCCGCGAGAAGGGCACCGCGACGCTCAAGGTCGACGACCAGATCTGGAACTACCTGCCGAAGGTCGATCGCACGATCAAGGTGCCTGCGTCGATGATGTCGGCGTCGTGGATGGGCAGCCACTTCACCAACGACG
>JAQBHE010000599.1:0-8353 GCA_032128015.1 Holophagae bacterium | reverse complement strand
CCGCGCCGTGGCGGCGCGCGGCGTCGTGGCGGCGCGCGGCGTCGTGGCGGCGCATGGCGTTGTCGCGGCGCCCGACGAGGCCTGGCAACGACTGTTCCACCAAGAGCCGCCCGACGAGCCTTGGTTCGCGGCGGTCGCGCTCGCGGCCGGGCTCGGGATCGTAGCTCCTCGACCGTTGCCGCAAGCACCCGAGCGGCTGCGAGTCCGGCGTTGGGTTGCCGGGCAGTTGGCGGTCGCCGGCGAGCTATGGTTGCGGAGTGGTCGCCCGCGGGCAGCCGGCCACGGGATGCTGCGGGCGGCGCGCAAGACCGACGCCGCCGAGCTCGACCTCGCGGGGCTCCACCGCGAGGGCAACCTGCGGGTGGTGGAGTGGCTGGGAGGCGACGCCGGCGAGCTCGTGGCCGAGCTCTTCGACCAGGGCTCCTCGGCGCTGATCCGGCAGCTCGAGAACGAGATCCGAGCGGCAGCGCGGCTCCCGCTAGTCGACGACCCCGACTCCTAGTCGATCACCCCGACGAAGGGCAGGTTGCGGAAGCGCTCGTCGTAGTCGAGCCCGTAGCCGACGACGAAGACGTTGTCGATACGGAAGCCGCAGTAGTTGATCTCGACCTCGACCTCGCGCGCCTCGTGCTTGTCGAGGAGCGCGCACAGGCGCACCGAGCGGGCGCCACGGAACTCGAGGAGCGCGAGAACGGTGCGCAGGGTATGGCCGGTGTCGACGATGTCCTCGATCAGCAGAACGTCGCGGTCGCGTACCGACATGTCGACATCCTTGCGGATCCGCACCTCGCCAGGGACCTTGGCGCCGCCATAGCTCGAGGTCTGGAAGAAGTCGACCAGCACCGGCACGTCGAGCCGCTTCAAGAGGTCGACCAGGAAGAACACCGAGCCCTTCAGAACGCCGATACACATCAGGTCCTGACTGGCCGCGTAGTCGCGATTGATGGTGGCGGCGAGCTCGGCGATTCGGTGATCGAGCTGCTCGCGCGAGATCAACACCCGCGGTAGGACTTCCGGACTGGTTGGGCTCATCGTTGGCAGGTCATCTCGAAGAACCGCTAGAATGGGCAGTTAGCCCAAGACCCGCCGGTGCATCAGCCGGGACCGAGCCGAGGGCCTGCTGGGGGAGTGAGATGTCGGTGGACGAAATCAGCGGATTGCACCAACGCTACGTCGCGTTGTCGGACCGCTTCAAAGCCGCCTGGACTTTCCACCAGTTCCTGCAGGGTGTCAAGAAGCTGTTCGACAGCGAGGGCCTCGGCGAGCGCGCGGTGTCGTTCCAGGGTCTCTACACGGAGCTCAAGACGGTGTCGAAGAACCTCCACTCGACGTCGGTCGACGAGGTCGGAACCCGGCTCGAGGACATCGATACCGAGCTTAAGACCAAGGTCGGCGAGCTGATCGAGGAAGACCATCGGATCAGCCCGTCGGTGATGCGCCAGTTCTTCGATCGGGTGAAGCGGTACGACGATCGTATTCTGACCCAGCTGCTGAAGTTCTACATCTACAACCGCAAGCGCGGAGAGTGGGCGCCGGATCAGATCGACAAAGCCGACTTCTTGCTCACCCACCTCGGAAACGCTCTGCTCGAGTCGACGGGCGAAGGCGAGGCTCCGCAGCACCAGCGTTTTCGCGAGTCGCTCGATGGCCTGTGGAAGGCGGTCGATGGCCCTCGACCCGACGAAGCGCGGGTGGATGACACCCTCAAGGAGCTGCGGACGCTGCACGAGGCGATGCGCCAGATCCAGAGCATCGAGCAGTTCAACCACCTCGGCTTGGTCCAAGGGCATCGCCGGCTCAAGCATGCTCTCGGCGATTTCCTGTTCTTTCCGGCGATCACCGCCGAGGTGGTCGACAACAACCTGCTACTGCGCCGTCGGATCGTCGAGTTCTACGAGCGCGAAGAACAGCGAATCGCCGCCGAGTGCCAGGAGGTTTTCGAGCTCGAGCGCGACGCGGTGGAGGTCGACGACGACCTCGACGTCGACCTGCGGTCGTTTCGCACCGAGGTCGAGCAGCTCGAGAGGCATATTGCCTCGCGCAACGTCAAGCTGCGGGATCTGTCGCGGATCCGGGAGCGGGCGCGGACCTTGATCCCCCGGCTGCGCGACGCCGGCACCTCGGCGGCGGTCGAGCGGATTCGCGACCACGCCGAGGCTGGCGGACACCCGGTCGAGCTGCCCGAGGCCAGCCAGGAGCTGCCGAACCGCAGGCCGACCGAGTCGTTGCGGATTCGGACCACCAACGCCGAGATCCTGGCCGACCCGTTACGCCGGTTGCTCAAGTTGCTCGAGACCAGCGACTGGCAGGCGAGTCCGCGCAGCGTCACCCTCACCCCGGAGGCGCGTCCGCTGCGTCTCGAGCCGCGCGAAGTGCTGGCGTACCGAAGGCTCCACTTCCCGGGGCGCTTCGACCGCGAGCTCGAGCAGTTCTTGATCGAGTCGGCAGCGTTGCGTTTGCGGATCAACGCCGAGGCCGAGGAGATCGTCGGCATGATCGATCTGCTCGACGGCAGCCGGGAGGCCGAGGTGTTCGAGCGCGCTAGCGCCACCTGCCGACTGGCCAGCGCCTTCGAGCAACGGTTCACCCACTTCGTCGACCAGGCGCTGCTCATGGGCAACCTCGAAGAGGCGCGCTCGCTGCAGTTGCACCGGATGCGCCTGCTGCGTGACTACTCGGGTCTCTGGCTCCTCTCGTATGCCTGAGCGGGCGCCCGCGATCGATCGCCCTGCCGGCCAAGACTGTTTGGCGAACGAGCTCGAGGTGGCGGTCTCGGCCTGGGATCGCCGGCGCTTGCCGCGGCCGTCGGTGGTGGTGGTGACCGGCTCGGGCTTCGATCTGCACCTGGGCAACCAGGCCCCGAAGCGATGGCAGCTCGAGTCGCTGCTGCCGTTTGCCAGCCACTCGATCGAGGGCCACGCCCTGACCTACGAGCTGGCGCCGACCGAGGCGCTGGGCGAGGTTCTGGTGTTCCGGGGCCGGTTGCACGCCTACCAGGGTTTCAGACCGCCGGAGGTGGTTTTTTGCGTTCGCCTGGCAGGGCTGCTCGGCGCGCACACGCTGATCGTCACCAACGCCGCGGGCGGCATCTACCCGGACGCTCGTCCCGGCGACCTGGCGATGATCAGCGACCAGATCAACCTCACGGGTCTCAATCCGCTTCGCGGTCGGTTGCCGCCCGATTGGGGACCGCAGTTCCCGGACATGGAGGCAGCGTACGACCCTGGCCTCAGGCGGTGCGCCCGTGAAGCGGCGGCAGCTTTGGAAGTGCCGTTGCGCAGCGGGGTCTATGTCGGCGTCCTCGGGCCCAGCTTCGAGACCCCGGCGGAGATCGAGGCCTTCCGCCGCCTGGGCGCCGATCTGGTCGGGATGTCGACGGTGCTCGAGGTGATCGCCGCTCGCCACCTCGGCATGCGCTGTTTTGGCCTGTCGCTGGTCACCAACCCGGCTGTCGGCACCCAGCAGGCGGAGGCTCCGATCGACCACCAGTCGGTGCTCGAAGTGGGCCGGCTGGCGGCGCCGCGGGTCGATCGGCTGTTAGGCGCCATGCTGGCCGACCCCGAGCTTCGGGCCGCGCCCACGCGCGGTTGATCCGCGGAAGCTCGTCGAACTGTCGACCGCCCGGTGTAATCTTCGGGCCTCATGCGGCCGCGCAGGGGGGAGCCGATCGGTGTCTGAGCTCGAACAACAGATCGCCAACCGCCGCGACAAATGGCGGCAGCTCGCAGAACGCGGCATCGATCCGTTCCCGCGCCGAGCCGACTACGACCTCGAGCCCAGCGCCGTACTCGAGCGCTACGGCGCGCGGTCTGCGGCGGAGCTCGAGGGCGAGCGAGTGGAGCTGCGCGTTCCAGGGCGGGTGCGCGGCCTGCGCGGTCACGGCAAGATCGCCTTCCTCGACCTTTCCGACGGCAGCGGCAAGCTGCAGGTCTTTCTGCGTCGCGATCACCTGCCGGAAGACGGCTGGTGGTTGTTCGAGCGCCTCGACCTGGGCGACATCGCGCTTGCTGGCGGCACCCTGATGCGGACGCGTGCCGGCGAGCTGACCCTGCTCGCAAGCCACCTCGAGATCCTCGCCAAGTCGCTGCGGCCGCCGCCGGAGAAATGGCACGGTTTGGCCGATGTCGAGGCCCGCTACCGCCAGCGCTACGTCGATCTGGCGACCCGGCCCGAGGTGCGGCGGGTGTTCGAGACCCGGGCGGCCATCGTCTCGCACATCCGGCGGTTCCTCGACGAACGAGGCTTCCTCGAGGTCGAGACTCCGATGATGCAGCCGATCCCCGGCGGCGCCGCGGCGCGGCCGTTCGTCACTCACCACAATGCCCTTGACATCGACCTCTACCTGCGGATCGCTCCCGAGCTCTACTTGAAGCGGCTGCTGGTCGGCGGCCTGCACCGGGTCTACGAGATCAACCGCAATTTCCGCAACGAGGGCATCTCGACCCACCACAATCCCGAGTTCACGATGCTCGAGTTCTACTGGGCGTACTCGGACTATCGGCAGTTGATGGAAGTCACGGAACAGATGCTATCGAGCTTGGCCGAGAAGGTGAGCGGCGGCAGCGACGTCGAATGGAAGGGCCGGACGCTGTCCTTTCGAGCGCCGTTCCGTCGCCTGAGCGTGCGCCAGGCGCTCGAGACCTTGGGTGGCGTCGACGCCGACGCGCTGTCGTCCGAGGCGTCGCTGCGCGCCGAGCTCCGGCGGCGCGGAATCGAGGCGCCTGTGGCGCCGGGCTACGGACACGCGCTGATGACCCTGTTCGACGAACTGGTGGAAGAGCAGCTGTGGGATCCGACTTTCATCTATGACTACCCGATCGAAGTGTCGCCGTTCGCAAAAGCGAGCCCCGAGGACCCGCGGTTCACCGAGCGTTTCGAGCTGTTTGCCGGCGGCATGGAGATGGCGAACGCTTTCACCGAGCTCAACGACCCCGAGGTCCAGGCCGAGCGCTTCCACCAACAGTTGGCCGCCCGCGACGCCGGTGACGACGAGGCCCAGCTCTTCGACCACGACTTCGTGCGTGCGCTCGAGCACGGCATGCCACCGGCGGGGGGCGAAGGCATCGGCATCGATCGGCTGACCATGGTGCTGACCGACTCGGCGTCGATTCGCGATGTCATCCTGTTTCCGTTGATGCGGCCGCAGGCCGGATCCGACGAGTGATCGGCTCGCTGGCGGCGTTGCGCAAACGTGGGCCGTTCGAGCTGACCGTCGCGCTGCGCTACTTTCGCTCGACCCGCCAGGACGCTCTGATCCGCCTGCTGTCGCGGATCACCGCCGGCGGTTTGGCGCTCGGCGTCGCGGCGCTGATCCTGGCGCTCGCGGCATTGTCGGGATTCCAACACCGGTTGCTGGAGGAGGTGCGCCTGCGGACTCCCGCCCTCCAGGCCCGCCTGGTCGGGAGCGCCGACGTCGAAGCCCTGCGGTCCCTGGCCGCCGGTGTTCCCGGGGTTGCCAGTTCCCAGGTGGTGGTGTACGGCGCCGGCTGGCTTCACCGTCATGGGGAGGTGCTGGCGGTCGACCTGGTCGGCTACGAGCAACGGCTGCCGGGGTGGTTGCCGGGCGCCGAGGGCGGCGCCGGGGACGGTGCTGACGGCGGCGCCAAGAGAGGCCTGTGGCTCGCCGCGGAGCGAGTTCAGCGTTGGCAGCTCGAGCCCGGTGCGGTGGTCGAGGTGGTGACTCCGCGGGTGACTCTGACGCCGCTCGGCCCCCAACCGCGTAGCCGCCGGCTGCCGCTCGCCGGTAGCTTCGATGCCGGCACCGCCGACGATCGCCACGCTGCCCAGGTCGCGCTGCCGCTTGATCTCGCGCAGTCCTTGGTCGGCGACGCCGATCGCTGGCTCGACATCGAGCTCGCTCGGGGCGCCGACGATGTCCGAGTCGCCCGCGGTCTCGAGGCCGCCGCGCGCTCACGACCGGAGCTTGGGGGACTCGAGCTGCGGAGCTGGCGCGACGTTCATCGGGCGCTGCTGTTCGTGCTCCGCCTCGAGAAGAGCGCGGTGTTCGTGGCGGTGGTATTGATCGTCCTGGTGGCGTCGTTCGCCCTGGTGGCGGCGTTGTCCCTGATCCTCGCCTCGAAGCAGGCCGAGGTCGGCATCCTCGGCGCGCTCGGTGCGGCGCCGAAGCGTCTGCGCCGGGTGTTCCTGCTGCTCGGAGGAATGCTCGCGGTGTCTGGCACTGCGGGCGGCGGCGCGCTCGGGACGGTGGTGGCGGTGATCCTCGATCGATCCCGGCTGCTGCGCTTGCCCGGCGACGTCTACATCGTCGACCATGTGCCGTTCCTGGTACGGGGATTCGACCTCGCGGTGGTGCTGGCCTCGACCGTGGCGGTGACCCTGCTTGCCGCCTTTGTCGGTGCTCGTCGAGTCGGCGCCATCTCACCGATCGAGGCGATCCGCCGGTGACCGAGATCGCGGTGAGGGCGCGCGGCCTCTCCAAGGCCTACCGAGAGGACGCGGTGGTCACCGAGGTGCTGCGCGGGATCGATCTCGATGTCGCCGCCGGCGACCTGGTGGCGATCGTCGGTCCTTCTGGCTCTGGAAAGTCGACCTTGCTCCACTTGCTCGGTGCGCTCGACCGTCCGGACGCCGGCGAGATCGAGATCGGGGGTCGCGACCTGGGGACTCTCGACCGCAACCAGCTTGCCGACCTGCGCAACGCGACGATCGGGTTCGTCTTCCAGTTCCACCAGCTGCTGCCCGACTGGAGCGCCCTGGAGAACGTGATGATGCCGGGTTTGATCGGCGGCCTGGGGCAACCCGAGCTCGAGCGGCGGGCCGCCGGGTTGCTCGAAGAGGTCGGGTTGGGCGCGCGCCTGGGCGCGTTCCCGAACCAGCTCTCGGGCGGCGAGCGCCAGCGCGTGGCGTTGTGCCGAGCGCTGGTCATGGAGCCGCCGATCCTGCTCGCCGACGAGCCGACCGGCAACCTGGATCCGGCGAGCGGCGAGCGAGTGCTCGGACTGTTGTTGGCGATGCGCGAGCGCCGTGGGACCACCACTCTGCTGGTCACTCACAACCCGGAGATCGCGAATCGCTGTGCTAGAGTTCTGACGCTCATGGACGGCCGTATCGCGCCTCGCTGAGGGGTTGACGAGACGCCGAGAAAGCCCTGCCGAGGCGCTTGCCGCGTGTTCGAGAAGTACAACGAAAAAGCACGCCGCGCGCTGTTCTTCGCGCGCTACGAGGCGAGCAAGCTTGGCAGCCGGGTGATCGAGTCCGAGCACGTTCTGCTCGGCATCCTGCGTGAGGGCGAGGAGAGCGTCGGCGAGCTGTTTCGGCGGTTTCGGGTCAAGCCCGAGGAGATCCGGCGCGAGATCGAAGGCGAGCGAGTGTTCGTCGAGCGCATCTCGTCGACCGCCGAGCTGCCGCTGTCGGAGGAGTCGAAGAAGATCCTGGCCTATGCCTCTCACGAGGCCGAGAGCATGCTCCACGGTTCGGTCGGTTCGGAGCACCTGCTGATCGGGATCTTGCGGGTCGAGGGCTGCCTGGCGATGCGCATCCTGGCGCAGTACGGCTTCGACACCTATTCGGTTCGCGAGGAAGTCTTGACGATCGTCAAAGAGCGTGAAGCCAACCGCCAGAAGAAGGAACTGCCCTTCCTGACCGAGTTCGGCCGCGATCTCAACGCGCTCGCCGCCCAGCAGGCCTTCGACCCGCTGATCGGTCGCGAGCAAGAGCTCGAGCGGATCATCCAGATCTTGTCGCGGCGGACCAAGAACAACCCGATCTTGCTCGGCGAGCCGGGGGTCGGCAAGACCGCGATCATCGAAGGCCTGGCGCAGCGGATCGTCGACGGTCTGGTGCCGGTGTCGCTGGCGGCCAAGCGGATCATCGCCCTCGACCTGTCGCTGGTGGTCGCCGGCACCAAGTACCGCGGTCAGTTCGAAGAGCGGCTCAAGGGGATCTTGAAGGAGCTCCAGGAGAGCGACGACCTGATCGTGTTCATCGACGAGATCCACTCGCTGATCGGAGCCGGCTCCGCCGAGGGATCGTTGGACGCGGCGAACATCCTCAAGCCAGCCTTGTCGCGCGGCGAGGTCTCGTGCGTCGGCGCGACCACGATCAAGGAGTACCGCAAGTACATCGAGAAGGATCGGTCGCTGTTGCGCCGCTTTCAGTCGATCCAGATCGCGCCGCCGACCGATGCTGAGACCCTGGGCATCTTGAAGGGCCTGCGCGAGCGTTACGAGCGCTACCACAGCGTCGGCTACTCCGACGAGGCCTTGCGCTGTGCGATCCACCAATCCTCGCGCTACATCACGGACCGCCACCAACCCGACAAGGCGATCGATGTCATCGACGAGGCCGGCGCCAAGGTGAAACTGCGCCGGGTCCGCGACACCCAGAACTTGCG
>JAQBHE010000598.1:0-4426 GCA_032128015.1 Holophagae bacterium | reverse complement strand
GCGAGCTCGGCCGATCCGCCCAGCGACGCAGCCGCGAACGGTTGGTTGTCGAGCTCGCGAAACGTCGCCACAGCCCGTTCGAGCAACGGCGAAGCCTCGACCAGCTCACCGCTCGCCAGAAGATCGCGCGCCAGGCTGTCGCTCACCACGCCGACCCCGAACCGATGGTCGATCTCAGCGTAGAGCGCCAGCGACTCCCGATGGCCGGCGATCGCGTCGGCGATACGCCCCTGCTCCAGCCGGCTGTTCGCCTGGCGGTTGAGAGCGTCGGCGACCCCGATCCGGTCGTTGACCTGGCGCAGCAGCACCAGCGCCTCGCCGTGAAGCCGCGCGCTTTCCTCCAGAGCGCCCTCGCGGTTCTTGATCGAGCCCAGGGAGTTGAGCACCAGCCCCTGGTTGCGCACCAAGCCGAGCTCACGAAAAATCGCGAGCGCCTGCTGCTCGCGATCGAGCGCCTCGCCTGACCGACCGTCGACGAACAACACCTCGCCGACCCGGTACAAGAAGTCCGCCTGGCCGGCGCGGTTCCCGACCTCGGTGTGGACCGCCAGGCCTTCTTCGCCGAGCGCGAGCGCCCCGGCCCAATCGCCTTGAGCGAAACGAAGCCCGAGGTAGTTCTGAAGCACCAGCCCTAGGTTCTCGCTGTCTCCCAGCGATTTGAATAGCGCGTAGGCCTGGGCCAGATACGGCTCGGCGATCGCGAGTTGGCCCCGATTGAGTGCGCCGACCCCGAGGTTCATCAGGCACGAGCCCTCGCCACTCCGCTGTTGCTGCGCGCGATAGAGCTCGAGCGCCTGGTTGGTCAAACGGTCGGCTGCGACATTGTCGTTGGTGATGTACAGGGCCGAGCCCCAACGATGGAGCGCCACCGCGACTCCGGCGCGGTGCCCTGTCCTCTCGGCGATCTGGTGGGCGCGCTCGAAGGCAGCGATCGCCTGCGCCATCTCGCCGCGCGCGCGCAGTGCAACGCCGTGCTCGAGCAACGTGTCGACGAGCAGCCACGTCGCGCCCAAGCGTTCCGCCTTGGCGACCGCCGCCGCCGCCGCGCGCTCCGAGACCAACGCATCGCCGTTGGCCCGCGCCGCCGCCGCCTCGGCGAGGTCGATCCGCGGATCGTCGCGCGCCGGCGCCGGCAGGCGACGGAGCTCGGCCACCGTAGCCAGAGCGTCGGCGCCCCGCCGCGCGGCCGCCTGTGCAGCAGCGAGGCTGAGACCGCGCTCGACATCGTCGGGGAAGAACCGCCAGAGCGCGGTGAGCGGAGCGACCGCGCCCGCTGGGTCGTAGTCGAGCTCGTGCTGGAGTGCTTCGATCGCGAGCCGCTCGGCGCTCGGCAGGTTCTCGCCGAACTTGGTGGCCTCGGAGATTTCTTCGCGAGCGGCGCGCCGTTGCCCGAGCGATCGCAGGGCGGTGGCCAGAGCGACCCGCGCCGGTACGAATCCGGCCTCGTTCTTGAGCACCACGGCCAGGGCGTCGCGTGCCGCGGCGCTGTCACCGCGGCGCAATGCGGCGAGCGCATCCGCATAGGCACGCGCAGCTCGGGGATCGACCGGAATCGCGGTACCCGGCACTCCGCCTCGGGCCGCTGGCGGCGCCCCCAGCTTCTCCCGCACGCGAACCGCGAGCCGCTCGGCCAGAGCGGGCAGGCCGGCGAGCTCAGACTCGTCTCCGAGCGACGCCAGGGTCTCGCCAGCAACCGCGTCCTGCAGCCGGAGGTCGACGCGTAGCGTGGACTCGTCGCTCAGGTGCAGGAAGGACCCGCTGACCACGAAGTCGCTCGCCAGCACCGTCCGGAGCGAGGCCAGCGACGAGGGGCCGAGCTCGACGGCCGACTCGAGACCCAGGTCGCGGATCCGGAGCGCCACGGTCTCGCCTGGCACCACTCGCAACTGATCGTCGGCGGCGAGCTCGGTCGCGAGCAGTTGCGGGAGAGCGACGCCAAGCCAGTCGGCGGCCGCCTCGCCGCGGCTGTTGACGAGCGGCAGTACGGCGACGCTCGGCCTTGCCACGACCGAGGAAGGAACATTGGCGGCACGGGCTGGAGACGAGCGCAGGCCGAGTTCCGAGGCCCGCCAAACGCCGAGACCGCCCAGGGTCGCGATTGCCGCCAGCAACAGCCACGGGAACGCACGACTACGAGCCGGCAGCGTCGTCACTGAGCCAGCGTCGGCGACCCCGGCCTCCGGATCAGAGCCCGGGCCGGGCGCGATCGGCGGACCAACAACCGGAACGTCGGCTTCGCCTTCCGCCGGCGCGAGGTCGCCGGACGGACCCCGGGAGTCGCTCATCGAGCCGACGAAGCGGTAGCCGCGACCGCGTACGGTATCGATCCAGGTCACCTCGTCGGCGCGCTCGCCGAGCGCGCGGCGCGCCTTTTGAACCGACCTCGCGACCGCGGCGTCGCTGACGAAGCGACCCGCCCAGACGGTCTCGACCAGCTCCTCTTTGGAGACCGCCCGGCCACCTGCCGCAACCAGGTGCGCGAGCACCTCGACCACCTGGGGCTCGATCTCCACGACCACCCCGTCGCAGCGGAGCTCGAACGCTTCGGGATCGAGCTCGAAGGGCCCGAAACGGTGGATCATGGGGTCAGTATCCTACGCCGAGCGGCGGCGCGTCGCTGCCATCGGCTACAATTGACGCCCTAGAATCCCTGAAACCACGACGCTGAGCCGCGGGGCGCACGCCCCGGAATCGGAGGACCGCCATGACCTACCTATTTCTCGTTCGACCCAGCGACCGCTTTCGGCTAGCGATCGTCACCATCCTCGCCATTCTGGGCCTGTTCTCGGTTGGCGTCGGACCGGCGCTCGCTGCGACCGCAACCCCAACCACGACCACGACCACCGCCGACCTCGATCACACCGGTCGACCCGAACTGCGCTCGGTCGGGCCGCTGACGTTCGGACCAAGCGGCATCCTATTCGCGGCCGACTCGCTCGGCGCTTCGGTTTTCGCGATCGACACCCGCGACACCGGCAAGATCGACCGCCCCCTCGAGGTCGCCGGGCTCGACGACAAGATCGCCGCTCTCGTTGGCACGACCCGCGACCAGATCCGGATCCACGATCTGGCGGTGCATCCCGAGACCGGACGCGCGTACTTGTCGGTCACCCGCGGTCAGGGCCCCGGAGCGGTGCCTCTGATCGTGCGCGCCTCGAGCGCCTCCCAGATCGAGGTTCTCTCGCTCGACCAGGTGCGCTACTCGCAGGCGCGCCTCCAGAACGCTCCCGACCTCGACGCCAAGGGACGGCGTGGCGACAGTCTGCGGCTGGAAGCGATCACCGACCTCGCGTACAGCGACGGCCAGCTGCTGGTCACCGGCCTGTCGAACGAGGAGTTCTCCTCGAAGCTGCGCAAGATCGCGTTCCCGTTCAAAGGCGTCGGCGAAGGCACCAGCGTCGAGATCTATCACGGCGCTCATGGCGGCTTCGAGACTCACGCGCCAGTACGCACCCTCACGACCTATGACATCGAGGACTCGTCACACGTGCTCGCGGCTTACACTTGCACGCCCTTGGTCTCCTTCCCGATGACCGAGCTGATCGACCACGCCAAGGTCACTGGCACCACCGTCGCGGAGCTCGGCAATCGCAACCGGCCGCTCGACATGTTCGTGTACCACCAGCAAGGCAAGGACTACCTGCTGATGGCGAATAGCGCGCGCGGAGTGATGAAAGTGGAACTCGCCACGATCGCCGATGTCGACGGCATCACCGAACCGATCGCCGGCACTGCGGGCTTGCCCTACGAGACGATCGTAGGCTGGACCGGGGTCGTGCAGCTCGAGCGCGCCGACGACAGTCACGCCTTGATCTTGGTCGATGGCGGCTCCGGTCTCGACCTCAAGACCGTCGCCCTGCCGTAGCGCTTTCGCATTGCTGCCGCGAGCCAGGGGACTTCTTGGGATCGCCGCGTGGCTCGCGGCGATCGCCGCGGGCGCTACCTTGGTCGCTGCCTTGGTCGCTGCCTCGGTCACTGCCTCGGTCGGCGGCGCCCTTCACGGAGCGCGGCTGGTTCTCGAAACCGCGTCCGACGGTGACGGGGCGGCGACCTTTGCGGTCCTGGGCCTCGACCCAGATGCGATCGGCAGACTCGCCGCACTCGACCTGGCGCGCGAGGCCTGGCAGGAGCTGTTCAGCGTCCACGTCGAGGACGAGAGCCGACCGCCGATGCTCGGGGACTACGGTCTGCGTGGCGACCGTCTCGAGCTGATCCCCGCCTACGGACTGTCGCCCGGCGTTCGCTACCGGGCGGTGTTTCGACCCGCAGCCTTGACCGCGCTAGTCGGTGCTTGGTCGCGCGCGAGCGCACCGCTGGCACGGGACTTCGCGCTCGCTCACCAGCCGACGACGCCCAGCACACGGATCACCGCGGTCTACCCCTCGACCGACCGGCTGCCCGAGAACCTGCTCAAGCTCTACGTCCA
>JAQBHE010000597.1:0-3479 GCA_032128015.1 Holophagae bacterium | reverse complement strand
CGTCGAGGAAGGCGAGGATCCCGGCCTGGCGCTCGACCAGCGCGGCGAGCGCGGCCTGGGCCTGGTCGGTGGCGGTCACCGGATCGGATCCGGACGTCGCGAAAGCGGCCTCGAGCAGGTCGAGGCGATCACGGGCGAGCGGGTCGAACGGGGGTGATGTGCTCGCCGAGCAGGGTCCGATGAACGGTGCGCTGGCGCTGGAGCACGGTCGCGACCACCGCGATGCCGATCGACGAGCCGAAGTTGCGGGTGACGTTGAACAGGCTGGCGGCGTTGCCCATTTCGCGGTTGGGGATGGTGCTCATGGTGATCGTGGTCAGCGGGATGAACAGCAGACCGAGGGCGATCCCTTGGATGAACTGCGGCCAGAACAGGGTGTGGCCGGAAAGGTCGAGGTCGAAATGCGCGAACCAGAACATGGTGAGCGCGCCCAGCGCGAGCCCGAGGATCAGTAGCCGTCTCGGATCGACCCGGGTGGCAATCGCGCCGACGATCGGGAACGCGATCATCGAGCCCAGAGCGCGGGCGACAATGATCAAACCGGCGCGTAGCGGCGGGTAGCCGAGCAGGGTCTGGAGCAGCAGCGGCAGGATCACGATGCTGGCGTAGAGCAGGAAGCCGATCATCGCCGACAGCAGCGAGCCGACCGCGAAGGTGCGGTCGCGGAAGACCCTGAGGTCGGCCACCGGATGCTCGATGGTCAGGCTGCGGTAGACGAACACCGCGATCGCCAACCCGCCGATCACCAAGAGTCCGATGATCAGCCGCGAGTCGAACCAGTCTTCGTCCTGGCCGCGGTCGAGGACCACCTGGAGAGCACCGATGCCGAGGCCGAGAAGCAGGATGCCGCGGACGTCGACCCGAGTGGTCGCGCGGCGGATGTACACCGGATCGAAGATGTAGAGCTGGACCATGGTGATCGCGACGATCCCGATCGGGATGTTGATGAGGAACACCCAGCGCCAGCTGTAGGACTGGGTGAGCCAGCCGCCGATCAGCGGTCCGGCGATCGGCGCGGTGATGATTCCGAGCGACCAGAACCCCATCGCCTTGCCGCGGTCGCGGGGTGGAAAGCTCTCGAGCAGGATCGCCTGCGAGATCGGCTGCATGGCGCCGCCGGTGAGGCCTTGGATCACCCGGAACAGCACCAGCAGCTGGAGGTTGGGAGCAAGCCCGCACAGCAGCGACGAGATCGTGAAGGTCGACAGCGACAGCATCAGCAGCCGCTTGCGTCCGACATAGTTGGCGAGCCAGCCGGTGATCGGTAGGACGATCGCGTTGGCCGCCAGGTACGAAGTGAGCGCCCAGGTGGATTCGTTGATCGACGCCGAGAGGCTGCCCGCCATGTAGGGCAACGACAGGTTGACCACCGTGGTGTCGACGAACACCATGAGCGTGCCGAACATCACCGCGGTCGCGGCGACCCACGGATTGGTGTCGGTCGGCGCCACCCAGGGCTGGGCGGCGGCCATCGGACGTTCGCGAGCGCCGGCCATGCGCGGACGTAGCCCTTACGGGGGCGCCGGACTCGGGGCGGGGGCCGGCTCGCGCTGGAGCACGATCGCGATCACCGACATCCCCGGGCGCAGCGGCCGCTCCGGATCGTTGGGCCCGTCGAACGCGATCTTGACCGGGATCCGCTGCACCACCTTGACGAAGTTGCCGGTGGCGTTGTCGGCGGGCAGCATCGAGAACCGCGAGCCGGTGGCGGCGCCCAGGCTCTCGACCCGGCCGCTGCGGACATAGCCTGGATAGGCGTCGATGCGCAGTCGCGCCGGCTGCCCCGGGACCATGCGATCGATCTGGGTCTCCTTGAAGTTGGCGACCGTCCACACCTCGCCGAGCGCGACCACCGCGAGCAGCGGTTGGCCGGCGCGCACCACCTGGCCGACCTCGACGCTCTTCTTGCTGACGATGCCGGCGGCCGGGGCGCGCACCTCGGAGTACTCGAGGTCGAGGCGCGCGCGCTCGCGTCGCGCGCGCGCCTGGAGCGCGCGGGCTTCGATCGTCGCGGCCTCAGCGTTGGCGTTCGCCTTCTGCTCGGGCGCGGTCTTGGCTTCGGTCAGCTGCGATGCGGAACGCGCGACGTCGCTCTGGGCCTGGGCGAGTCCGGCGCGCGCGATGGCGATCCCGTCTCTTGCGGCTCCCACCCGCGCCTGTTGCGCGTCGAGTGCGGCGACCGCGCCAGCAAAGGCCGAGCGCGAGTCGTCGTAGAGCTTCCTCGGCACCTGGTCGGCGGCGGCCAGCGGGGCCAGGCGCTCGACGTCGAGCCGGGTGCGCTCGACCTCGGACTCGGCGGCGCGCGCACCGGCGCTCGCGGCATCGAGCTGCTGCTCGGCGACCCGTACCTGCCTGGCCGCGAGGTCGACCCCGACGCGGGCGCGTTCATCGCCTGCGTGCGCCGCGTCGAGCCGAGCGTCGGCGCCGGTCGTCGCCACCGGCAGCGCCGAGCGCGCCGCCAGCGCCGCAGCCTCGGCGGCGGCGAGGTCGGCTTCGGCCTGGTCGAGCGCGACCTGGAAGTCGCGAGGGTCGAGCTCGGCCAGCAGTTGACCCTCTTCGACTGGATCGTTCTCGCGCACCAGCACCCGCAACACCGTGCCGCTGACCCGCGACGCCACCGGATGGACGTGACCTTCGATCCGCGCGTTGTCGGTGGTCTCGCGTCCGGAGTAGTGCCAGTAGGCGATGATCGCCGCCACGGCCGCGAGTACGCCGAGACCTGCGGCGATGCGGCGCTTGCGAATCCGCGGCAATCGCGACCGTCGGGGAGCCTCCGGCGAGGCGCTGTCGGGTTCGGTCATCTGCGCTCCCTCACTTGGGCTCCCTCACGGTCATTGCGGGTCGGGATCGCCGGCGGCTGTCGACTCGGCGGCCAGAGCTTCGAGCACGGTTTGTTCGTCGACCCCCACGGCGCGGGCGATCGCCCCCTTGGCCAGACGGTGTCCGAGCAGCGAATCGATCGTCGCCTCGCGGGCGCTGGCTACTGTTTCCTGCGCGGCGACTACCTCGAGGTGACTGGCGACGCCGGCGGCAAAACGGTCACGCGCCTCGGTGAGCTCGCGATCAGCCAAGGTCTCGATGCGCATCGCGGCAGCCACCCCCGACTCGGCGGCCTCGAGGTCGTAGATCGCTTCTTGGACCTGGTAGTAGACCAAGGCTCGCAGGTCGGCCTGGCGGGCCACGGCCGCGGCCACGTCGGCCCGTTTCTCGACCACCTCAGCGCGCAGGCGGCCGCCGTCAAAAAGCGGGATCGCAAGGTACGCGCCGGCGTTGAAGGTCGAGCGCATTGTCGCCGTGGTGGCGCCGAGCGCGCCGATGTCGGCGTCGAGCTCGAGGGTCGGCAGACGCTCGCTGCGGGCGGCGCGCTCCTCGGCCCGCGCCGCTTCGACCCGCGAATCGGCGCGTGCGACGTCGAAGCGTTCGGCGTAGGCGCGGGCGAGCGCGCCTTCGAAGGTGAACTCGGCAAGCGGCACGTAGCG
>JAQBHE010000596.1:0-7472 GCA_032128015.1 Holophagae bacterium | reverse complement strand
CGTGATCACCGCCGCCGCGGCGATGCCGCCGGGTACAAGGACCGCGCCGAGAGCGGTCCCCACGATGCCGATCTCGACCCCCGGGGGAGCGGGCGCTGGGCGATCCGCTCGGGAGGCAGCCGATAGTCGAAGCCTGCGCTCTCGACGCCCGGGTCGGCGGGGGAGCTCATCGCCGTGCCGCGGCCGGGGTCTGCGGATCGAGGGCGTCGCGCAGGCCATCGCCGAGCATCTGGAAGGCGAGCACGGTGGCGACGATGGCCAGGCCCGGGAAGGCCGACATCCACCACGAGTTGACCAGGTCGCTGCGGCCGTCGGCAATCATCCGGCCCCAGCTCGGAAGATCGGCGGCCGCGCCCAAGCCGAGGAACGACAGCGCGGTCTCGGCGAGAATGGCGTCGCCGACCAGCAAGCTGGTGGCGCTCAGGATCGGCGCCCAGGCGTTGGGCAGCAAGTGGTGGAGGAAGATCCGCACCGGGCTTGCCCCCGCCGCCCGTCCGGCGAGGATGTAGTCATGGTTGCTGAGCCGGCGCAGCTCGGCGCGAATCAAGCGGCTGAGCCCCATCCAGCCGGTGCCGCCGATGATCAGCACGAGGGCCGCGGTGCCCGGAGCGAAAAGCAGCGACAGGGTCAGCAGCAAGAGCAGCTGGGGGAAGGCGAGCAGGCCGTCGACCGCGCGCATCAGCAGGCCGTCCAAAGCCGTCGGGGCGAACGCCGCGGCGCCGCCGACCAACAGACCGAGACCGAGTGCTAAGGCCGCCGACAGACAACCGACCGCCAACGACACCCGAGCTCCGAACACCATCCGCGACAGCACGTCGCGGCCAAGGCGGTCGGTGCCGAGCCAGTAGCGTTGTGGCGCGGGCTCCTCGGCGACCAAACGGCGCTCGCCGCGGCGCTCGATCTCGATACCGTCGGCGCGACGGTTGAAGCGCTCGGCGAGCTGAGCGGTCGGTTGGCTGCCTGCGAGCCCTGGAACCCGGAACAGTACGGTCATCGGGGGTCGCGACGCCGCCACGGCCGGGTCGAGCTGTTGGCTGGGGTCGAAGGGCGCGAGCGCTCCGGCGGCGAGCGCGCCGGCGACCAGGACGACCACCAGGGCCAGCCCCGAGCGACCGGTGGCGTTGAGCCGGCGCCACAGCTTCACGGTTGGCGCACCCGTGGATCGAGCCAGCCGTGGCCGAGGTCGGCCGCCAGGTTGCCGACGACCACCGAGGTCGCTGCGAGCAGAGTGATCCCCATCACCAACGGGTAGTCGCGAGCTTGAATCGCGCTCACCGTCACCGCTCCGAGCCCAGGCCAGCCGAACACCTGCTCGACCACCACCGAGCCGCCGACCAGCAGCGGGACCGAGAGGCCCGCAAGTTGGATCACCGGTGCGGCGGCGTTGCGCACGGCGTGCAGGATCACCCGTCGTGGTGGTAAGCCGCGGGCGCGCGCGGCGGCCACATAGTCCTTCGACAATTCCTCGAGCAAGCCGTTGCGCAATAGTCTGGCGACCGGCGCCGACAGCGGGATGCCGAGCACGCACGCGGGCAGCACGAGGTGATGGAGAACGTCGAGCACGCGGCGCGCGAGCGACCAGTGCGCTCCGTAGGGCGAGCTCAGGCCCCCGGGTGGCAGCCAGCCGAGCATGCCGCTGAACACCAGGACCAGCATCAGCCCGAGCCAAAAAGTCGGGAGCGCGTAGACCGCCGCAGAGACCACTCGCACCGCGTGGTCGCACCACGATCCCGAGCGCAGCGCCGCCACGATTCCGAGCAGCGAACCGAGCATCATCTGGAGCACGAATGCGGTGCCTCCGAGGAGCAGGGTCGGCAGCAGGTGGTCGGCAACCACCTCGAGCACCGGACGCTTGAACAGGAACGAAGTGCCGAGCTCACCCTGAACCAGTGAACGCAGCCAGCCCAGGTACTGGCGTCCGATCGGTTGGTCCCAGCCGTACAGCGCGAGCAGCCGCTCCGCATGGACCCGCGGCACGCGCGGATCGAGGTAACGGCTGACCGGGTCGCCGGGGGCGAGCTGGATCACCACGAACGCCAAGGTCAAGACCACCCACACCAGCAGGGCGGCCACCAGCAGGCGGCGAAGTAGGTAGCGGGACATGGTCGGGTCGACGCGTCAGGCGCAGACGCTGAGCGGTTACCCGCCGTCGCTCAGCGGTCCTCGGCGGGAGCGCTCTTGGACCATTCCCAGAGATGGAAGTGCTCGCTGATCATGTTCGGTTGGAGGTTCTCGAGCTCGGCGCGAGCGGCCACCAGGTGGGAAGGCTCCCACAAGAAGAGCAGCGGCTGCTCCTGGTGGAGGATCTCCTGGAGCCGATGCAGTGGCGCCTCGGAGGCGCGGTAGTCGAGCTGGTTGGCGACCAAATCCACCAACCGATCGACCTCGTCGTTGCGGTAGCTGCCGAAGTTGAAGCCGCCGTCGATCGAGCGCGAGTGGAAGGCGTAACCGAGGTCGAGGGTGGTGTCCATCAGAAACGCCGACACCGTGGCTTCGTAGTCGTGGGCGTAGTTCAGAGCATTCAGCGTCTGGTACTCGATCCGCCGCGGCACTGCCTCGATGCCGACACCGCGCAGCTGGGCCTGGATCATCAGCATTGCGTCCCAGCGCGTCGCGTCCCCGGGGTTGGTCGTCAGCTCGAAACGAAAGGGCACCCCGTCGCGCTCGCGGACGCCGTCGCCGTCGCGGTCGATCCATCCGCGATCGTCGAGGATGCTCTTGGCGAGCTCGGGATCGTAGGGCCAGGGCTCGATGTCTCGGTCAACCGCCCAGAAGGACGACACGATCGGCGACCAGCCGACCACCGCGTAGCCGTGCCACAGAGTGTCGACAATGGTCTGGCGGTCGATTGCGAGCGCCAGCGCCCGGCGCACCTCGGGGTCGTCGAACTGCGGGCGCAGGGTATTCCAGGATACAAAGGTGAACTGGCGGGTCGGGAATGGGTAGAGGCGGAGATCGGGGTGCTCCGCGACGCGTTGGGCGTCGCCCGGTGGCACCCGGGGGACGAAGTCGAGGTTGCCGGCGAGCAGCTGGCCAACCAGCCCGGACGGCTCCGGCACGTACTGCATGATCACCCGCTCCAAGCGCGGCAAGCCGGCCTCGAAGTAGTTCGGATTGCGGATCAGCACCACCCGTTGCTGCGGCGTCCAGGACTCGAGCAGGAACGGGCCGGCGGTCACCAAGTGGTCGCGGAACCAGGTTGGATTCTCGCGCCACTCCGAGAACGGCAGGCGGGACCATTCGTGCCGAGGCAGGATGACGCCTTCGTTGGCATCCTCGATCTGGCTCGCCGACGCCCGGGAGAAGTGGAAGCGGGCGGTGTGGGCGTCGATCACCTCGACATCGATGATCGCGTCCTTGACGAAGGCGTAGCCCCACTCGACCTCGGGGGATCGCTGCGCCTCCCAGGAGAAACGAACATCCTCGGCGGTCACCGGCTGGCCGTCGCTCCAGCGCACGTCGTCGCGCAGCTCGAAGGTCAGCTGCAGGCGATCGGGGGAGAAGCTCCAGGCGCGAGCGAGTCGGGGCTTGAAGGTGGCCGGGGCCTGCTGCGAGTCGGCCTGCTCCTCGACCAGCTGGAGGAACAGCTGATCGACGACGGTGTCGTTGAAGCTGCTGCCTTGGGCGATCAGCTCGTTGACGGTCTCGAAGTCCTCGGCGGTCCCGATCACCGCGGTGTTCGGGTTGCCCGCCGCCGTTGCGTCGCAGGCGGCGACCCACAGAGCCGCCAACACGGCGAACGCGGCCGCTGCCACGGTGGAACCGCGGCAACGACGATTCGCCGCGCGCGGCGGCCGGCCCCGGGGAACGGTGCGGTGGTCGGACATGCGGAGCCTCGGATGATGGTACGGGAGCCGCTCTGCGGCGGTCAATCCGTTGCTATTCTCCATCCGTGGCTCGTCGGTCGTCATTTCGCCGCCTCTTGGTGGTCATCGTACTGCTAGCGCTGTTCGTGGTCCTCGATGTTGGACTGTTCGGATGGCTGATCTTCCGGTCGCTGTCGCAGCGCGAGATCAACGGTATCGTCCTCGAGGCCCGACAGGAAGCCGAAGAGGTGGCGGACCAGATCAAGAGCGCCGCCGAGCGCTTCGACGATGACCTGATGATGGCAATGGCGACCGATGCCGAGACTCGCACCTACATCGACTCGGTGCTGGCGAAGCGCGAGATCGTCCAGATCGTCCAGGTTTTTGACCGCGATCACTTGCTGGTTTGGCAGTCGAAGTCGGTCGAGCGCGAGGGTGAGGCGCCGGAGGAGCTCGACCTCGACGACCAGGCCGAGTTTCCGAAGATCATCACCGAGAGGGTGGTGAGGAGCACTCCTTACGATGTCGTCGAAGTGCCGGTCGGGGATATGGGCAAGATCCAGATCGGCCTGCGTCGAGAAGAGGTCGAGCGCCGGCTCGAAGTGCTGCGCGGCGACTTGATTCAGCAGGCCGGAGTGATCGGTGGCCTGACGGTCCTGCTGCTGGTGTCCGCCTACTGGGTGATCTGGCGGCTGCTGGTGCGTGCCCAGCGCCTGCAGGACGAGGTCGCGGAATCGGAACGGATGGCATACATCGGCACTCTCGCCTCGGGCCTCGCCCACGAGATCCGCAGTCCGCTCAACTCGCTGAACCTCAACATGCAAATGCTCGAAGAGGATCTGGGGCAGGCGCGGACGGCGGGCTCCGGCGGCCGGCTGCTCGCGATCACCCGCTCCGAGATCAGCCGCCTGGAGCGCCTGGTCAGCGATTTCCTGAGTTATGCGCGACCGCGCCCTCTCGAGCTCGAGCCGGTGGCGGCGGTCGACATGTTGCAGCGGGTGGCGGCGGTGCTCGAAGGTCGGGTGCGTCAGCAGTCGGTGGCCCTCGAAGTCCAGTCGGTTGCCGGCCAGCTGCGAGTGATGGTCGATCCCGAGCAACTGCACCAGCTGCTGCTCAACCTGGTCGACAACGCGATCTTGGCGACCGCAGGTACCGGAAGGCCGGCGAAAATCGTGCTGTCGGCAGAGCGCCGAGGCGAGTCGGCGGTGATCGCCGTCGCCGACAACGGCGTGGGCATGACCGAAGAACAGCGCCGGCACGCTCTCGAGGTGTTCTACTCCCAGCGCCGCGGCGGCACCGGGCTCGGCCTCGCGATCGCCGCCCGAATCGCCAAGAGCCACAACGGCACACTGCGAATCGAGAGCCAACCCAAAACCGGGACCCGGGTCGAGCTCGAAGTGCCGGCACTCGGTTTGCCTGCGCCGCGGCCCGAGCGCCGTCCGGCACCCGTGGTTCTGGTTCAGTCGGCGGTCAAAGCGTCGAAGTCGTCGTCCGTGGCAAACTGAGTCGGGTCTTCGTTGCCGCAGATCGGGCACAACGCCTCGGCGACCTCGCCATCGTGCCACTCGAACTCATAGCAGGGAGTCTCGCAGTCCAGGCAGATGATGTATTCCGGCGTGGCCATCGGCGATCCTCGCATCCGGCGCTGGTAACCAGGTGGTAGCGTTTGGCGGAGGCTAACACGGGGTCGAGGGCGCTCCTCGGGACAGTGCCGGCCTTTCGCCTTGGGCCCCAGCCGACGGCTTGCGAAATCACTGCTGGGCTGCCGTTGCGGGCCGCCTGCCGCCATGCTACGATGCCGTCTTCGTCCGCGGCCGCGCGGGGGCAAAGCGTTCCTGTGGATTCATAGCGACCTAGGACAGCGACTCAGGACTGAGCATCATGTATGCGGTAATAGAGACAGGTGGCAAGCAGTACCGGGTCGAGCCTGGCCAGATCATCGATATCGAGCTGCTCGAGGGTGGCGATGACGGCACGGTGAGTTTCCCGCGTGTCCTGCTCGTCGGGTCCGATCAGGGAGTGCGAATTGGCGATCCGGTGGTGTCCGGAGCGACCGTCAGCGGCGTCCTGCTGGGCGCCCGACGCGGCCCCAAGATTCGGATTTTCAAGAAGAAGCGTCGCAAGGGCTACCGGCGGACCAACGGTCATCGCCAAGACCTGCAGCAAGTGCGGATCGGCGAGATCGCTCTCGACGCATAAGGAGGCTTGCGAAATGGCGCACAAGAAGGGTCAGGGGTCGAGTCGCAACGGTCGCGATTCCAACCCCCAGCACCTCGGGGTCAAGCGTTTCGGTGGCCAGCTCGTGACCGGCGGCACCATCCTGGTTCGTCAACGCGGCACCAAGTTCTTGCCCGGCGAGAACGTTGGCCGGGGCTCCGACGACACCTTGTTCGCCAGAATCACCGGGGTCGTCGAGTTCCGCAAGCGCGGCCGGCTCGGCACCTCGGTGCGGGTCAACCCGGCCACTTGATCGATCCCTCGGGCGGCGGCCGTAGCGGCTAGCCGGATCGAGGGCGGCACCGGACCGACGCCGTTGGTGTTCCTCGACGAGGCGGTGATCGCGGTCCAAGCTGGCAACGGCGGCAACGGCTGCGTCGCCTTCCGGCGTGAGAAGTACGTCCCCCGCGGCGGCCCGTCGGGCGGCAACGGCGGTGACGGCGGCTCGGTGTGGCTGGTTGGCGACGCCGGACTCAACACGCTCTTTCACCTCCGCTTCTCGTCGTTGTTTCGAGCCGAGCGCGGACGTCACGGCGAGGGGTCGAACCGCACCGGGCGCTCCGGCTCCGACCTGGAGATCCGGGTTCCGCTCGGCACCGTCGCTTTCGATTTCGCTAGCGGCGAGCCGGTTGCCGAGTTGGTGGTGGACGACGAGCGCCGGCTGCTCGCCCAGGGTGGTCGCGGCGGCCGGGGCAACGCTTCCTACGCCACCTCCACTCGTCAGGCGCCGCGGACTTCGCAGCCGGGTACCGAAGGCGAGGCGCGCAAGCTGCGCATCGAGCTGAAGCTGCTCGCGGACGTCGGCGTCGTGGGGCTTCCCAACGCTGGCAAATCGACCCTCATCAGCGTGCTCACCGCCGCTCGACCCAAGGTCGCCGACTATCCGTTCACCACCCTGGTGCCGCAGCTCGGGGTGGTGGCCTCCGAGGTCCTGGAGCAACCGTTCGTGATCGCCGATCTGCCCGGGCTGATCGCTGGCGCTGCCGACGGCGCCGGTCTCGGAATCCGCTTTCTGCGCCACATCGAGCGCTGCCGGGTGCTGGTCCATCTCGTCGATCTCGCCACCGGCGAGGCCGACGCCGGGGACGAGCTTGCGACCGTCGAGCACGAGCTCGAGCAGTTCGACCGGTCGCTGCTTCAGCGACCGCGGATCGTCGCCGGCACCAAGATCGACGCCGTCGACCCACAGCGTCGCGAGCAGCTGCGCCTGGCCGCTCACCGCCGAGCACTGCCACTGTTCGAGATCAGCTCGGCGACCGGGGCTGGTCTGGTGCCGCTGGTAGCGGCGCTGGGTCGCCAACTCGCCGCGCCGCGTCCGGTCGAGGTGCCGCGATGACCGCTGCGACGAGCCCGAGCGCAGGGTTGCGGATCGGGCTGTTTGGCGGCTCCTTCGATCCGATCCACAACGGGCACGTGGAACCGATCGTCCACGCTTGCGACGGTCTCGGT
>JAQBHE010000595.1:0-3534 GCA_032128015.1 Holophagae bacterium | reverse complement strand
GGGCGGCCGACGAACGAGCGGGAACGCCGGCGATCCCGCCGCGCTCGGACGAGAGAACAAACGCTCGACGCGAAGGGACCCTTCGGAAGCGACGGCGCACGCCCCAACATCTCCTCATTCGGCCGCCCAAGCGCGGCCGCTACCCCAAGAAGGACGAGGCGGCGCGGATCTAGCCGAAATGCGCGCGCAATGCCGGCACCACCTCCTTGATGTAGGCAGCGAACGCCTGCCCGTCCCACGGGGCCCGCAACGCCACGTTGACCTCGTCGGCGCCGGCATCGAAGTACGCGGCGACCTGGTCTTCGGCCTCAGCCGGAGTCCCCAGCAGTGCTCCCGCACGGACGCGTGCGGCCGCTGCGCCCCACTGACGCTCGAGCTCGCGCTCCGCCGCCGGACGATCGGCGGCGCGAGACGTCAGGTGGAAGCTCAAGTTCACCGAGCGCCGGATCGACCGCGGCTCGCGTCCCTCACGTTCGCACCAGCCGTCGAGGATCTGGCCGAGGCGGGCGAACTCCGCGGCCGACACGTAGGCGGCATTCCAGCCGTCGGCATGGCGAGCGGCGAGGCGCAGGGTCCGCTTCTCGCCGACACCACCGATCCAGATCGGCAGTCTCTCTTGGACCGGCGCCGGCAAGCACGAGGCGTTGACGACCCGGAAGTGCTTGCCCGAGAACGTGGTGCGCTCCTGGGTCAGCATGCCGCGGACGATCTGCACCGCCTCGTCGAGCATGTCGAGACGCTCGCCCACCTGCGGGAACGGGTAGCCATAGGCCTCGGCCTCCCACTGGTGCCAGCCGGCGCCGAGACCGATCTCGAAGCGACCGTGGCTCAAGTGGTCGAGGGTGGTCGCAGCCTTGGCGAGTAGCGCCGGGTTGCGGTAGCCGACATAGAGCACCAGGCAGCCGAGACGCGAGATCTTGGTGTCGGCGGCGAGCGCCCCGAGGGTCGACAGGGTCTCGAAGTGGTCGAGCGTTCCGCCTGCCGGTGGCGCTTCGTAGAAGTGGTCCCACAACGAGATCCAGTCGACCTTGCCGTCGAGGTGACGCCACAGCGCCCGCAGGCCGTCGAATGACAGGTTCTGCTGGCCGATGTGGACACCCAGGCATTTCTTCACGCTGCGCTCCCTTCGTCGAGGGGGGGTTCACGCGAAGGCTATCAACCGACGTCGCACGTTCCCGCGCCGTCAGCGTCACCCCGAGGCTGGAGTCGCCGGAACAGCCACGCGCGGGCGATCTTCCAGTCGAGCGCGACCGTCGCCGGCGACAGCTCGAGAGCCACCGCCGCCTCGTCGACGGTGAGACCGACGAAAGGGCGTATGCTGATCGCGAACGACCGCGAGACATGTCGGACTTCGACGAGTGCGTGCCTCGAGAAGGTTCGTCGCGGCCCTCTGACGCCCACACCAGCGCGGCTCGAGCACGTGGCGAGCCGGCCGCCCGCTGCGCCCAAGGAGCGATCGAGATCGACGCCGAACGCCAGTTGCTGCTGCGCCGGATCTTCGAGTCCGCGGTCGAACTCGACGCGACTTCGCGGGGTGCGCTGGTCGAGCGGGAATGCGACGGCGACGCTGACCTCCGTCGCGAGCTCGAGTCGCTGCTGGTCGCCCACGACCATGCCGCGGATTGGATCGAAACCTCCCACCCTGCCAATGACTTGACCCCGGCCGCCCCCGCGGAGGACGCCGACCAAGACGGTCGGCTGATCGGCCGCTATCGCCTGCTCCACGCCATCGGCCAAGGCGGCATGGGAGTCGTGTATCTCGCGGTGCGCGCCGACGACACATTCCAGAAGCGGGTCGCGCTCAAACTGCTGCGCCGCGGCCTCGACTCCGAGGACCTGGTGCGCCGGTTCAAGACCGAGCGCCAGATCCTCGCCGGCCTCGACCACCCGTACATTGCCAAATTGCTGGACGGCGGCTCGACTGCCGATGGCCTGCCGTATTTCGTCCTCGATTACGTCGAAGGCGAGCCGATCCACCGCTGGGCCAAGCAGCAGCGAGCATCGATCCCCGAGCTGCTGCAAGTGTTTCGACGGGTGTGCTCGGCGGTCCATTTCGCCCACCAGAATCTGGTGGTCCATCGCGACCTCAAGCCCGGCAACATCCTGGTCGCGCCCGACGGCACGCCCAAGCTGCTCGACTTCGGGATCGCCAAGCTGCTGAATCCTGAGCTCTCGAGCTATCCCCTGGCGCCGACCGTGATCGCCTGGCGGCCGATGACCCGTGAGTATGCGAGCCCGGAGCAGATCGCTGGCGGCCGGATCACGACCGCCAGCGACACCTACTCGCTCGGGGTGATGCTCTACGAGCTGCTCACCGGCCGCCACCCGTTTCGCGCTAGCGGCCAGACCGTAGAGGAAATCGAAGAGGCGATTCGGCACCGCGACCCCGCACGCCCGAGCGCGACGGTGCCGCAAGCCGATCGCGCACTCGCGCGAGCGCCCAGTGGCCACGACACCGCGACCTCGAGGCAATGGTTCGCGGCCGATCCCAAGAAACATCGCCGGCTGCTCGCCGGCGACCTCGACCACATCGTGCTCAAGGCTCTGCGCAAGGAGCCCGACCAGCGCTACGCGTCGACCGAGCAGCTGGCCGAGGACCTCGAGCGCTACCTCGAGGGACGTCCGGTGCTCGCTCGCCAGGGCACGGTCGGCTACCGAGTCAAGAAGTTCGTGCGCCGCCACCGGCTCGGCGTCGCGGTCGCCGCCACCGGCCTGGTCGCCACTCTCGGCTTCGGGGTGGTGATGGCGAGCCAGCGCGCGGCGATCGCCCGCGAGCGCGACCAGGTTGAGCTGGAGCGCGCGCGTGCCGAACAGGTCACGAGCTTCTTGATCGAGCTCTTCGAGGGCTCCGACCCGTTCGCGGAGAAGGGTCCGACCACCGACGCTCGCGAGCTCCTCGACCGCGCGGCCGAACGCATCGAAAACGAGCTCGATCGCCAACCGCTGGTGCGCGCGGCGTTGATGGACAGCCTGGGATCGATCTACCAAAGCCTCGGGGTCTACGAGCCCGCCCGGAGACTCCTGGAATCCGCTCTCGAGGTGCGGCGAGCCGAGCTCGAGCCCGAACACCCGCACCTCGCGCAGACCCGCCACCACCTCGGCGCGGTGCTGCGCGAACAGGGTGAGTACGAAGCCGCTGAGCTGCTGCTTCGAGACGCGCTCACGGTCCGGCTCGGATTCACAGGCGAGCGCCGGATCGATCTCGCCGACAACTACAGCGACCTCGGCGCCGTGCACTTCGAGCGCGGCGAGTACGCCGATGCCGAGCAGCGCTTTGGCGAAGCGGTCGACCTCTACCGCGAGCTGCTCGGCCCCGAGAGTCACGAGGTTGCCGGAGCGCTGCAGAACCTCGCTGCGAGCGTGCACAAGGGCGGCGACCTCGACCGCGCCGCCCAGCTCTACCGCCAGGGTCTCGACCTCAGCCGTCGAATGCTCGGAGACCGCCACCCCACCGTGGCTTCCAACCTCGCCAACCTCGCCACCCTGCTCCACGTCCAGGGAAAGGACGAAGAGGCCGAGCGGCTGTTTCTCGAG
>JAQBHE010000594.1:0-22717 GCA_032128015.1 Holophagae bacterium | reverse complement strand
GGCGTGCCGTCGGAGAGCAGCAGCACCTTGCCGGTAGTGAAGGCCCAGGCGACCAGGTTGTTGAGCACCAGGTCGAGACGCAACCGCGGCGACAGACCATAGGCGGTGGCGTTGCGCAAGTAGGTGGGGGAAAAACGATCGTCCGCGAGGCCGGCCAGCGCCTGCTCGAGCCGCACCTTCTCGACCGCGTAGGCTGTGACCGGACGGAACTCGGCCTGCTCGTCGAGCATCGCGTCGCCGGCCGCGCCGTAGGTGCTGCACGAGGACGAGAACAAGAAGCGGCGCGCGCCGGCGGCCTTGGCGAGCTCGGCGAGTCGCAACGAAGCGTCGAAGTTGATCTCGCGGGTGAGCGTCGGGTCGAGGTTGCCCAGGGGGTCGTTCGACAGCGCCGCGAGGTGGACCACCGCTTCGATCCCGGAGAGCGCCCTGGGCTCGACATCGCGCAGGTCGTTGCCGATCGCCGGCACGGCGGGCGGCTCGGCGAGACCGGGGAGCCGGGAGTCGGCGAACAGGTCGCAGTCGAGGCCGACGACTTCGTGGCCGGCATCGAGCAGCATCGGCACGAGCACCGCGCCGAGGTATCCCTGGTGACCGGTGACGAGGACTTTCATGATTCGTGGTTGGCGCGCCAGAGGACGCTTGCGGGAGTTTAGCGGGCTTCGGGCCCCCTTTCGGATCGCGGATCGGCCCAGGGGTCCTTTGATAGCGTGCCACGAACGAATCCGCACCGGCCCGCCTGTCGTCGCGGTGACATTTTTCCTTCGACCGCGATGCCCCAGACCCTCTCGCGGACACTGCTGCTTGCCGGTCGATCGGGCCTGGCGCACGGCGCACTGTACGGGGCGGCGATCTCGTGGCTCCACGTCCGCCTCAACGGTCTCGACTCGGTGCTGGGCTCGCTTTCGACCCTCGCGTTCTGTGTGGTGGTCTACGGCGCGCTGGCCGCCATCATCGCGGTCGCTGCAGCCACCGCATGGCGGTTGTGGCGGACGTGGCGGTCGCGGTCGCGACCAGGACATGGTTCTACTCGGGAGGGCGCGGTGTGGCCCGGCGCGTACCTCTGGAGCCTCGTGTACTGGGTGCCGGCCTTGCTCTATGGCCTCACCTACGACCAGACCTGGTTGGTGCATCCCCAGGGTGCTTGGGGGATGGGGCTCTACCTGCTGATCGCGGCCTCGTTCATCGCCGCCCTGTGCGCGGGTCTCGCGACGGTGTGGAGCGCGTTGATCCGCCGGGTTGCCGAGCGCGCTCTATGGGCTCGCGGGGCGGTCGGCCTCGCGGCTGCGATCCTCATCCTGCACTTCGTGACCCCGATCGTCACCGCTGGATGGGGCCGCCGGGTCGAGCCTCCGCTCCGCGTCGCTGCCGGCGATGTCGAGGTCGTGGGCTCGGCCACCGAGCGGCCGCCCGTAGTGGTGGTCGGTCTCGACGGCCTCGATCCCCGGGTTCTGGATCGTCTGATCGCCGAGGGAAAGATGCCGAACTTCGAGCGCGCGCGCAGCGAGGGGATTCTCTCGCCCCTCGCGACGCTGCCCGATGCCAACTCGGCAGTGATCTGGTCGTCGATCTACACCGGGCGCAAGCCGGAGGTCCACGGGGTTCTCGACTTCTACCGGGTGCGCCTTCCGAGCACTGGCGAGGGGTTGTTTCCGGTCCACCGCACCTTCTTCAAGGAGCTCGCGGATCGGCTTGGGTTCCTCGGAGTCACCCGGCAGATCTCGGTGACCCGGTCGTCTTTGCGGGCGTTTCCGTACTGGGAGATCGCCGACCATTTCGGGCTGTCGATCGGCGTCGTCGACGGCTATCTGTGCTCGTATCCCGCCCTCGTGCCCGACACTCCAGGCAGCTACTTTCTTAGCTACGGGCTCGACTCTTTCGCTGGCTTGCTGGACGGCAAGATCGCCGACGCCAAGGACCTGCCCCTGTTCGTTCAGCCGGTCGACCTCCTGGGGCCCGGCCGGCTGCCGCGGGCGCCGGACTTCGACTGGCAGTCGCAGACCTTGCTCGAGCTGCTGCGCTCGCATCCCCAGCCGCGGTTGGTGAATCTCTACGCCCACGAGCCCGACGCGGTGCAACACGCACACTGGCGCGAATTCGAGCCCGACCGCTACTTCGGGGCGCACGCCGCCGCCGGTGGCGGTCCGATCGCCGAGATGTACGGACGGTTCGACCGCTTCCTCGGCGAGCTGCGAGCGGCGATCGATCCGCGTACCGCATTGATCGTGGTCTCGGACCATGGCCATTCACCGAGCCTGGTGCACGCGCTCGACACCCAGCACCGGCATGGTCCGCCGGGGGTGATGTTGCTGGTCGGCGGACCGTTCCGGAGGGGCGGCGCCGATGCCGGGGCCGTCGATGCGCCAGCCGTTGATGCGACTGTCTACGACGTGTTTCCGACCGTGCTCCATCTCCTCGGACTGCCAGTTCCAGAGGATGCCGCTGGCCGGGTGCTCGTGGAGACGCTGGGTCCGGACTTCGTATCGCGCTGGCCGGTGCGTACGATACCTGGCTACGAAGGGCTCTGGCGGCCGCCCACCCAACGGCTCGAGCGCGGCGCCGCGCTCGATCGCCTCGAGCTCGAGAAACTCAAGAAGATGGGCTACTTATGACCAAACCTGCGCTCGAACTAATCGAACGACACGACATCCCGGTGGTCATCCTGTGCGGTGGCAAGGGCACGCGGCTACGCGAGGAGACCGGATACCGGCCGAAGCCGATGGTCGAGATCGGCGACCAGCCGATCCTCTGGCACATCATGAAGATCTACCACCAGCACCGGTTGCGGCGTTTCGTGCTCTGCCTCGGCTACAAGGCCTGGGACATCAAGCAGTACTTCCTGCGCTACAACGAGATGCACCGCGACTTCACGGTTGCGCTCGATCGCTCGCAGCCGCCGCGTTTCCACAACCGAGTCGGCGACGAGGACTGGGAAGTCACCCTCGCCGAGACCGGACTCGACACCGCGACCGGAGCGCGGCTGCGGCGGGTGCGCGAGTACGTCGCCACCCAGACCTTTTGCTTCACCTACGGCGACGCGGTCGGGCGGGTGGATATCGGCGCGCTGCTCGACTTCCACCGTGCCCAGGGCCGGCTCGCCACGGTCACCGGTGTTCACCCGACATCGCGCTACGGTGAGATGCGGGTCGACGGACCGCGGGTGGTCGAGTTCAACGAGAAGCCGACCGCCGAGGGCGTGGTTTCCGGCGGCTTCTTCGTCTTCGAGCGGGAAGTGTTCGACTACCTCGACGACGACCCGCAGCTGTTCTTCGAGTACGAGCCGATGCGGCGGCTGGCGCGCGAAGGCCAGCTATCGGTGTACCTCCACGAGGAGTTCTGGCATCCGATGGACACCTACCGCGACTACCTCCACCTGAACGAGCTGTGGAGCCGCGGTCAGGCGCCGTGGAAGACCTGGTGACGGAAGACCTGGTGACAGCAGACCTGGTGGCGGAAGACCTGGTGACCGAGGCGGAGGGCGGCGGCCAGCGCTGCCGGTTCTGCTCCGCCCCGGCGAGAACTGTGGTCGTCGACCTCGGCTCATCGCCGCTCGCCAACTCCTACCTCGAGCCGGAGGCGCTTGATGCCCCCGAGGTGCGCTACCCGCTGTGCGCGGTGCTCTGCGAAGCCTGCTGGCTGGTGCAGCTGCCGGAGGTGGCGACGCCCGAGGCGATCTTCTCGAGCTATGCGTACTTCTCGTCGTTCTCGCCGAGCTGGCTGCGTCACGCCGAGAGCTACGTCGAGACTGTGGCGCCGCGGTTCGGGCTCGGTGCCGAGAGCCTGGTGGTCGAGGTGGCGAGCAACGACGGCTACCTGCTCCAGTACTTCCGCCAGCGCGGGGTGCCGGTGCTCGGGATCGAGCCGGCGCGCAACGTGGCCGAGCACGCCGCAACGAACGCGATCCCGACCCTGTCGCGGTTCTTGGGCGAGCGGGTGGGCAAGGCGATCGCCAGCGGCGATGTCGAAGCGCTCGATCTGTTGCTAGACGACCCGCTGGACCGCGGTGTCGTGAGCCTGGTCGGGCGACCCGCCGACTTGGTGGTCGGCAACAACGTCTTCGCCCACGTTCCGAAGCTCAACGACTTCACCCGCGGTCTGCGCGCGCTACTCGCGCCTCGAGGGGTGCTGAGCCTCGAGTTCCCCCACTTGCTCCGGCTGCTCGCCGAGGTCCAGTTCGACACCATCTACCACGAGCACTTCTCGTACTACTCGTTCGCGACCGCGAGACGCGTGCTCGAGGCTCACGGGCTCGTGGTCTTCGACGTCGAGCAGCTCGACTCCCACGGCGGCTCGCTGCGGGTCTTTGCCAAGCGCAGCGATGCCGTCGACGACCCGCGGCTCGAGGTGACGTCGCGGGTCGCCGAGCTGCTTAAGCAAGAGCGCGACGCCGGGCTCTTCGAGCTCGCGACCTACCAGGGCTTCGGTGCGAGAGTGCGTGAGCTCAAGCTCGGGCTTCTGCGGTTCTTGCTCGACGCCCGCGAGCGCGGCCAGCGGGTAGTCGGCTACGGTGCGCCGGCGAAGGGCAATACCCTGCTCAATTACTGCGGCATCGACCGCGACCTGATTCCCTACACGGTCGACAAAAGCCCACACAAGCAGGGGCGTTACCTGCCCGGCAGCCGGATCCCGATCCACGCACCCGAGCACTTGCTCGCAGACCGGCCGGACTACGTGCTGGTGCTGCCGTGGAATCTCAGGCGTGAGATCTCCTCCGAGATGGCGGCAGTGCGCGAGTGGGGCGGACGGTTCGTGGTCGCGGTGCCCGAGGTGACGATTTTCGATTGAGCGCGGCGCGCAGGTGTTCCCGTGATTCGGTCTCCGCCTTGCGACGTTTCTAGAAGTCTTGAACTCCCGAACTTGACTCCGCGTGTCAAGTTCTGCGGAGCGGCGTTCTCACGAGCTCTGGAGTTCGAGACTTCTAGGAGCCGAAGGCCGTCTGCGGCCCCGCGGCCCGTCTGCGGCTGCTTGGGCGGGTGCTTGGGCGGGTTGACGGCTAGCGGGATCGTGGTATAGACGAGGTTGCACCTCTGGAAGCCTCGCTGGAGAGTCGTGAAACCACGAGCCCGCTAGAAGTCTTGAACCCCAGAACTTGATCTCGCAGGTCAAGTTCTCGATGGCGGGGTTCGAGACTCTCAACGGGCTCCCAGGAGCCCGTCTCGCTGGGGAGGGCGAACGCCCGGAGCCCGCTAGCCTTTTCATAGACAGAATGCTTGTCCGCAACGATCCGAGAGGCCGACGGTGGTGGCTCGTTGCCGCGGCGCTGGCCGCGCTGCTCGCGATCTCCGCGCTCGCGGCGCTCGGGCTCCTTCGCTTGCGCGTCGACGACGATCTGCGCGCCCTGTTCCTTGGCGCCGACCCCCGCTTCGACCGGCTGGCGGAGCTCGGCGAGCGGTTCGCCCTGGGGGACGACGTCCTGGTGGTTCTCGAAGGCGACGTGCTGTCGAGCGACGGCATTGCCGCACTCCGCTCCATGGAGGAGGATCTCTTTCTGGTCGATCGGGTCGAGTCCTTCGACAGCATCCTGGCGACCCGCTCGCTGCGCGATCCTGCCGAGGGTCTGCCACCCCTGTGGCCGGAGCCAGACGCCGACGCTGGCGCCTGGGCGCGCGCGACCGATGAGGCACGCGCGCACCCCTTGCTCTTCGGCCGCACAGTGTCGGCGAACGGCCAGCTCACCCTCGCGGCGGCGCGGATCGCGGCGACTCCACCGCTCACCGTCCGAGAGCTCCTGCCAGTGCTCACCGAGATCGAGGAGATCGTCGGGACCGCCGCCCGCGAGCACGGTCTCCGTGCTCGCCTCACCGGTATCCCGACACTGCGGGTCGAGATCGTGCGCTCGATCTTCCGGGATCAGGTGCTGTTCCAGATCGTCGGCGGCCTGGCCGGAATGGCGGTCGCCTGGCTGTTGCTGTGCAGAGTCGCCTGGGTCGCGGTCGCCGCCATCGGCCCGATCCTGGGCATGGTCTGGGCGCTCGGGGCGATGGGGCTCATCGGATATCCGATTGACGTCATCAACAACGTGCTGGCGCCACTGGTACTGGTCATCGGCTTCGCCGACTCGATGCACCTCGCCGCTCACGCCCGCAGGCGGATCGCCGCCGGGGACTCGACGCTGGCGGCGGCCGGGGCCGCTCTGCGCGCGGTCGGTCCCGCGTGCGTCTTGACCTCGCTGACCACCGGCATCGCCCTGCTGTCGCTCGCTCTCAGCTCGGCGGACGCGATTCGACGCTTCGGTCTCGCCGCGGCTCTGGGTTGCCTCGCGGCCCTGCTGTCGGTGGCCCTGGCGACGCCGATCCTGGTGGCTCTGCTTCCCCGTCGCTGGCTGGTCACGCGGGTCGGCTCCGGGGTCGGTGGAGCGCGTCTCGAGCGGCTCCAGACGTTCCTCGCGCCGCGCGCGACAGTCGTCGTCGCAGTGGGGGTGCTGGGCTCCGTCGGGCTGCTCGCGTTGGCGCTTCGCGTCGAGCCCGACTACCGCTATCGCGAGAACCTCCCCGAGTCGAGCGTTGCCTACCAGGCGGCCGACACGCTCGACCGCGAGCTGGGCGGAGCCTCGGTGCTCCAGATCTGGATTCGAATGGGCGCGGTGTTTGCGGCGGACGATCCCCGGCTGGCAACCGCACTTGGTCGTGTCCACGAGGTGCTCGGTGAGCAATCGATCGGACTCGGCGTCGGGGAGACCTCGTTCGGAGCGCCGTTCTCGCTGCTGTCGATCCTCGACGCCGTGGGCGCTGGGCCCGGTGGCCGGAATCCGGATCGCCAAGGGCTGGCCGAGCTCCTCGACGAAGTGCCGCCTGAATGGTTGGCCCGGCTCCACACCGGGCGCGGCGACGAGCTGCTGGTCCACGCCCGCATGCCGGACGTCGGCGCTCGCTACCTGGCGCCCGCGCTCGAGCGCCTGCAGGCGGATCTCGAACATCTCGCCCCCGAGATTGGGGCGCAGAAGATCGAGGTCACGGGTATCGCCGCGCTGACCGCGGTCGCAAGTCCGAGGCTGATCGGGGAGCTGCTCGAGAGCCTATTGATGGCGGGGGTCGTCGTGTTCCTGTTGCTAGCACTTGGCCTGAGATCGCTGCGCCTCGCGCTGCTCGCTGCCATTCCCAACGTGCTGCCGCTGATCGCGGTGACGGCTCTGCTGGCCGCCAGCGGCAGCTCGCTGCTCTACGGCTCGGTGCTCGCTCTGACCGTGGCGCTGGGAATCGGGGTCGACGACACCATCCATTTCTTGTTCGCGTTCACACGCGAGCGGCGCGCTGGCGCCGACCGCTCCACCGCGGTCGCCACGGTGCTGCGAGAGGTCGGTCCGGTGCTGGTAACCACCACGCTGATCCTGGTAGTGGGTCTGTCCGCGGTGCTGGCGAGCGCCATGCCCACAGTGCGCCACTTCGGGCTGCTCACGATTCTCGCGCTCATCTTCGCTCTGGCGGCGGACTTGGTGCTGCTGCCGGCGTTGCTTCTGCTGCGTGGCGCCGAGCGCGTTCCGGTGGTCGCCGACCTCACTTCGTCGTGACTTCTCCGTTGCCTCGAGCAGGCTCTGAGAACTGCTGATTTCCGAGCTCCATTCCATCCACCGAGATATCAACCCTGAGACCTTTCATGCGGATTGGAGAGCTCAGCGGTCGCGTTCGCCGCCTTTTCGGTCGCAGCTTGCGCTACCGGGTCGCCTCGCGATGGCGGGTCGAGGCGACATCGGCCGAGCTCTGCTCGGTGATCCGCCACCCCGAGCGCCTGGCAGAGTGGTGGCCCGCTGCTTTTCTGTCCTCCGAGCGGCTGCGCGAGCCGGGGACCGACGGCGCCGGCGGTTACTACTGTGTATACACCAAGGGATGGGCGCCGTACACCATGCGCTTCGACGCCTGGGTCACTCGGGTCGGGGATCAAGAGGTGTTGATCGAGACCGCCGGTGATTTCGAGGGCGGAGCAAGCCTTCGCTGCCGGGCCGCCGATGACCAGTCAACGGAAAGCCCCGGCTCGGCGTCTGCGTCGGCGCCGGGGTGCGGACGGCGGCGATGGCTGATCGACCTCGAGTGGCAGGTGCGTGTCAACAAGCCGTTGTTGATCGTGCTGTCGCCGCTGCTCAAGCCGCTGCTGGTCGCCAACCATCGGTGGGTCGTTGCGCAAGGAGAGACGGGGCTGCGACGAGCCCTGGTTCGCTGGCGGGCCGCCGCCCGCGGCGACGATCCCGCCACTCTGCCCCAACCACCAGGCCCGACCTGGCCGCACAGCATGCGCTGGGTTCGTCGATTCGCAAGGCGGGCGCGGGCGACGTGTCACCAGGAGGCCCTGTCGTGAGCCCTCGCCACCTTCTCTCCGCTTCTTTCTCCCGCCTCCTGGCAGGCCTCGCCGCCCTCCTGCTCGGGCTCTCAAGCCTGGCCGCGGCTCAGGCCAGTCATCACAACGTCGGCGGCGCCGCGGCCAGAAGCGACGAAGTGTCGCGGCGCGAGGTGCGCAAGAGGATGAAAGAGATGGCGCGCCCGGGCATCGAGCACGAGAGGCTCTCTCCGCTCGTCGGCCGATTCAAGTTCCGCGCCTACTTCCGACTCCTACTCGACGACACCCCAGAGAGCGCTCACGGAATCGCCGAGACGTCGTGGATGATCGGCGAGCGCTTCATCGAGCAAAGGATCCGCGGGCGGCGGGCGACCCGCTCCTTCGATGGGTTGCTGATCCTCGGCTTCGACCGTTATGCGGAGCGCTACGTCGGCTTCTGGCTCGCCGAGAGCGACTCGGGGATGGCCTCGATCAGCGGCGTGCTCGACGAGGACGGACGAACAATCCGTCTCGAGGTGGAGTCCAACGACGCCCGGTTCGAAGAGCGGCTCCGGCGCAAGGGGGCGCTGGTGATCGAGAGCGAGGACCGCTTCACCCTCCGATTCGAGGAGCAGGATCTGACGACCGGCGAGTGGGTGGAAATGGCCTCGATCGAGTTCGAGCGGGATCGGTAGCGACCTTGGTGCCCAAGGATCGATCTGGCTCTCACCTCGGTGTAGGAGGTCGCCCCCGACGACGTCGAGGTCATCCCCGAGACGGTGCGCCGCGCGCTCGGATCTGGCCCCTGCCGGCGCTACTCGTCTTGCTGTCCTGGCTCACGCCGCCGCTTTCGGCCTACGAGGGCGATCACTACGCCTGGACGAACTTCATGGCGCTGCAGTGCGGCTTCAGCGAGCGTCAGGCGTATCAGATCGCGAGCGGCGCCTATGCCATCGACTGGGATCCCGAAACCAGCCCCTTCCCCGTGGGTCTCGAGTTTTCGCACATCACCTTTGGCTTTCCCCCCGATTCCGATGGTGACGCGGGCGGAAATGCGAGGCCGCAGCAAACTGGCTCCGGGGGAGCACCGGCCGGCGGGCCGGTAACCGCATTCCCGGAGCAGGATGGCACCTGGCTGGGTCGCGGGAGGATGTGCTCTTGGCGGGCCGAGCGACGCCCCACGGGCATCGGGCCTGATCCAGATTGAGGTCTGCCACCGCCGCATCAGGCCTCGTTCCGTCCCGCGGTAGCCTTCGGTGCCACAGCCGCCGACGAGATCTCGTTGATCTCGGGCAGGATACTCGCCGTTGAATTCCGTCTTCTCAGTTGAGGAGGACGAGCTCAATGAGAACCAAGACGGTCATCGTGGCCTCGATTGCCGCTTTGACGCTGATCTGGAGGCTGCCGGTGCAAGCACTGGGAACAACTCCGGTCGCCCAACCCCCGACGTTGTTTCGGAGCGTCACGGTGCTGACCATGAACGCCGACGACGAGGTGCTGACCGACCGCGATGTCGTTGTGCGCGGCGGGAAGATCTGGTCCATTTCGCCGACAGGCGATGATCCGCCCAGCGGGGCCATGATCGTGGATGGCAGGGGGAAGTTCCTGGTACCAGGCCTGACCGACATGCACGTCCACCTGCAAAGCGAACCAGAGCTCTTCCTCTACCTGGCCTATGGCGTTACCACCGTCTTCGACCTCTCGGGATCGCCAAAGACACTCGAGATGCGACGGGCAGTCGCGGCCGGCGAGACCTTGGGTCCACAGATTTTCAGCACCGGACCAACCCTGGGTGGCGAGTCTCCCCTCAACCCCAAGCACCTCCGCCTGCGTGACAGCGACGAGGCCCGAGCGGCCATCGACACGATCCACCGGGAGGGCTACGACGGCGTCAAGGTCTACTCGGACATTCTCCCGGAGGCGTTCTCAGCGGCCGTCCGTCGCGCCCACGAGGTCGGCTTGCCGGTCTTCGGTCACGTGCCTTGGGCCCTGCGAGCGGAGAAGACCCTCGGGGAGAAAACGCTAGCTGCGGTCGCGCACGCCGAAGAGCTGTTCGCCGGCTTCTACTCACCGACGAGTCGGTACATGTCCGGCGATCACACTTGGACGCCCGGTCCCGAAGACCTCGCCAGAACTCCCGAGCTCGTCGAGCTGCTGAGGACTTCCGGATCGTCTCTGATCGTCAACGGCAACTTCATCGATCGGATCCTGGCGCAAGCCGTGGACCTGAAGAGTGTCCTGGCCGAACCTCAGGTGGCCTACCTCCCGGCCCTCCGACAACTGGAGTGGTCCGACAGCCGGTACGCCAATCCGGACAACCCGGAACGATCGCTACAACGCAATCGAGCCATGTCGAGTTTCGTGCCGCTCTTCGTCGAGCGGCTGGCCGAGGCCGGGATACCGCTGCTCATCGGCAGCGATGCCTCGGCACCCGGCGCCGTGCCGGGGTACTCAGCAGTCAGCGAAATCGGCTATCTCGAGCGTCGGTGCGGGTTGCCGCCGCTGGTGGCTCTCAGCGCCGCGACTCACGAGGCGCGGGATTTCTTCGCTCGCCATCTACCCTGGGCGCAGCCGTTCGGCCAGGTACGAGCCGGCTTTCGCGCCGATCTGCTGCTCTTGCGGTCCGACCCGAGAGAGGGAGTCGAGAAGGCCTTGCTCTCGCGAGCGGGAGTGATGGTCGCAGGCGCTTGGCACTCGGCGCAGGAGCTCGATGCCGAGCTTGTCCAACGCGGCCGTACCAACACCGCGGTTCGAGAGCCGCTGCAGCAGGTCCTCGAAGGTTTCGAGTCCGAGGACTCTGAGTCCAGCGCGGCGGCGGTCGCTCGGCTGCTGGCCGACATCCCGTCCGCTCGCGGCGATGTCGAAGGTCTGCTGATCGAGGCCGGGGGCTACCTCAACCGTCGCCGAGCCGGCTCCGACTTCGCCGAAGCCTGGGCCCGCATGGCCGTCGGTCAGCTCTCAGACTCCGTGGAGCTGCGGATGATCCTGGTCGACGCCCTGATCGATCGCACCAAGTTGGATGAGGCGCGCAACACCCTGCTCGAAATCCTCGCCAGCACCCCAAATCACCCCGGGGCGACCCAGAAGTTGCAGTGGATCGAGGAGCTGAAGGCTGCCAACTGAGCAGCAGGAGCGATCATGGCTGGTCGCGGCAGCCGATGGAGACGAGGAATCGTTCGCCCGTTTGGTTGGCCCCTACCAGCCAAGGCTCTTTGCCTACCTTCGCTACCAGCGACGCGATAACGCCGATGCCGAGGACCTGCTGCAGGAGGTGCTCATCAGGGCATGGCGAGGGTTGGTCTCAGGGCATGCCCCACAGCGCCCGGATACCTGGCTGTTCAGCATCGCTCGCAACCTCTTGATCGACCGCGGCCGCCACGAAAGAGCCCGACCGCGTCTGGTGAGCATGGACGAGCGTCCGGCGCCCGTCGACCATGAGACTCCGGAGGACGCGGTGCGAGCCCGGGAAACCCAGATCGCCCTCGAGGCCGCCATCGCCGAGCTCCCAGAGAAGCAGCGCGAGGTCTTCCTGTTGCGCCTGAACAGCGACCTCACGTTTCGGGATATTGCAGACCTTCGCGACGAACCGCTGAGCACGGTGCTGGGACATATGTCCTACGCTGTCGCCAAGCTGAGACGGAGATTGAAAGCATGACATCGAACGATTCCTGCTTGCACGCCAGGAGCTGTACCTACTTCGACGTGCTCCACCGCCTGGAGCTCGACGGTGACCTCGTTGGCGAGATGGGTCAACGCTGGCTCGAGCACCTAGACGATTGCGAGGACTGTCGAGTCCGAGCCCAAGATGAGAGGGGCCTGCTCGAAGCCCTCGCCCCCGGTCCGCAGCTCTCGGAGTCGCGTCACGAGGAGATCCTGGGGGCGGCCTTGGCTCGGGGCGCTGACCCGATCGAGGTCCGCAATCGCGATCCGAGACCGCGGCGCCCGAGGCGTTGGCGCCCCGCGGGGAACCGTCGGATGGCAGCTTTCCTGACCGCCGCTTGCGTGGTTGGAGTGCTGCTCGGCTCGATGATGGAACGGCAGCTACGGCGGCAAGATGAAACACCCGCCGCCGTCGAGTTGGAAGCGATGCGTCAAGAAGTTCGCGAAACCAGGCAGCAATTGACCCTCGCTCAAATGCGCGACCCGGTGGCCTCGCGTCGACTGAGCGCCGTCCTGGATGTCCAGCGCGATTCTCCGGTCGACGACACGGTACTGGCCGCGGTGATCAGTCGCCTGCAGTACGACCCCAGCGTCAACGTGCGGCTGACGGCGGTCACGTTCCTCGTCGGCCAACTCGATCGGCCGGGAGTGGTGGAGCAGCTGATCGCCAGCGTCGATCGGGCGCCCGATCCGCTCTTGCACCTGGCCCTGATCGACCGCCTGGCCGCGGTAGGCACGAGTGGCAGCGACACCGTGCTCCGAGCGCTCCGCGATTCCTCACGCGTAGATCCGGAAGTGAGGGAGCACGCCGCCAGGCAACTATCACTCGCTGAGCCAGCAACGCCTCTCTCGCCTTCGAAAAGATCATGAGAATCCCCGCGCTCCTATCGCAGCTGTTCGGTGTCCTGCCGCTCGCTTTTCTCGGGCCGGCCGGGCCTGCCGACCCGGTGGCATCCGTGCGGGTCGCGCCTAGCTATCCCGACCAGGCCGTGCGGCTCGTCGCGGTGTTCCCTGGGAACATCGTTCGTGTCGTGGGCCATGAGCAACCGGCGATCGAAGTCCGTTGGCGGAGCCCGGCGACGGATCGCGGCGGTGCTGTTCCTCGACTGAGCGAGGATCGCAACGACGTTCTGCTCGAAGTCGGCGCGGAGGGGAAGGGTCGAGATATCGAGATCGCAGTTCCCTACCACACGTCGCTGTCGCTCAAGAACCAGAGCGCTGGTTCGATCACCGTCACGGGTCTGACTGGGAACCAAGAGATCGAGAGCCGATTCGGCGACATCTTGCTGGAGGAGATGTCGGGATCCGCTGTCCTCGCCGCTTACCACGGCAGCCTGAAGGCCACGTTTCTCGAGTTGGATGACGACGGCGCCAATTCCTTCATCACCTACCGCGGCGATATCGCGCTCCACCTGCCGGCGGATCTCGGAGCCACCCTGAGCCTAACTCTCGACTCGGTGTCGATTGACTCGGACTTCATCCTCGAAGGCGTCATGAAACGCGGCCCTTCGACCCATCGCATTGGGGACGGCAAAGCTCGGATCGACGTCACCCTGAATGGCGGTCACCTGACGCTGCGAGCCAGAGCCGAAGGACGCACCCCCCCCGATTGACCGGGCTGTCGCCGGATGTCCTGGCCCAAAGCGCGTCTGCCTGGTTGACCGCCTTGACCCTCCGGACCTAGGTGACTACAGTGGTCTCATGGCGGAGACTATGGGCATCCGGGAGGCGAAGGCGCAGCTCAGCCGGCTGGTGCAGCGCGTGCAGGGCGGCGACAGCGTGACGCTCACCTACCGCGGGCGCCCGATCGCCAGGATCGTGCCGATCACCGAGCCCGACAACACCCCCGAGGCCCAGATCGATGAGCTCAAAAGGCGCGGCTGGATCGAAGACGAGATCGCAGCGCCCGTGGCGTTGCCGCGGCTCGAGGTCGAATCGGAACTGGCGCAGCGGTTCCTGCGCGAAGGCCGCCAAGCTCGCTAGCCGACATGCCCGCGGCTTTCTACTGGGATGCCTCGGCGATCCTGTCGCTGCTGGTCGAGGATGGTCACTCAACGACCGCGCGGCGTCTGTTCGCGGGTGCCGGCCCCCACCTCGTCTCGTCGCTCGCCTTCACCGAAGTGTGCGCGGTGGTGACGCGGCTGCAGTGGGGACGCCACATCTCGGCGCGGGAACGCCGCCAGGCGATCGGCAGCCTCCGCGCTCGGCCATGGTCGGCGCTGCGTCTCGAACCGGACCGTCGCAAGGTCGTCGACCTCGCCGCTCGCCACCCGCTGCGGGGCGCGGACCTCTGGCACCTCGCCGCAGCCGCGACCCTGGCCTCCGAGCTTCCGGGGCTCGCGCTGCTCACCTTCGATTCCCGCCTGGCCGAGGCGGCGCACGGCGAAGGGCTCGCGCTGCCGTAACATCGTCACCCAGAGCGAGACCAACGTGACGACCTTGCATCCGCGGCACCGGCCGTGCGCCCCAAAGTGATTTTCCGTCCCACCGGACTCGAAGGCGCGTTCCTGCTCGAGCCCGAGCGGATCGAAGACGAGAGGGGATACTTTGCCCGCACCTTCTGTCGCCAGGAGCTCGAGGCGTTGGGGCTGTCCCCGGACATCGTCCAGTGCAGCGTGTCGTTCAACCACCGCCGCGGCACCCTGCGCGGTCTGCACATCCAGCGCCCGCCGCACCAGGAGGACAAGCTGGTGCGGTGCTCTGCCGGTGCAGCGTTCGACGCCATCGTCGACCTACGCCCGCAGTCACCGACTTTTCGTCGGACGTGGACGGGAGTGCTCTCGGCTGCGGCCGGCAACCAGGTCTTTGTGCCCAAGGGTCTTGCCCACGGTTTCCTGACCCTCGAGGACCGTACCGAGATCGCGTACCAGATGTCGGTGGCGTACGCCCCACATTCGGCGGCCGGCTACCGCTACGACGATCCGGCGTTCGCCGTTCCCTGGCCCGAGCCGGTACGGGTGATCTCGCAGCGCGACCTCGACCTGCCGCGCTTCGCGGAGACCGCATGAGTGCGCGCCGCTTGCTCGCCGAGCTCGATCTCGCGAGCGCCGGCGCCGAGCTCTACGGGCTCGTGGAGCGCGCCTACCCGATCTGTCGCAGCATCACCGGCGAGGGGGTGCGCGCTACCCTGGCGTTGCTCGGCGAAGGTCTGCCGCTCGAGGTCCACGAGGTGCCGACCGGTACCCACGTCCTCGACTGGGAGGTACCGCGCGAGTGGAACGTCCGCGAGGCGTGGATCGAGGATCCGGCCGGGCGCAGAGTCGTCGACTTCGCGGACCACAACCTGCACCTCCTGGGCTACAGCGCGCCGTTCCGCGGCAAGCTGTCGCGTGCCGAGCTCGACGCGCACCTGTTCTCGATCCCCGACCGCCCCGAGCTGATCCCCTACCGCACCTCGTACTACGAAGAACGCTGGGGTTTCTGCCTTGCGCACCGGGTGCGCCAGGGGCTGATAGAGGGCGACTACGAGGTGCAGGTCGACACCGCCCTCGAGGACGGTTCGCTGACCTACGGCGAAGTGCTGCTGCCCGGGCGGTCGCAGCGCGAGGTGTTGTTCTCGTGCCACGTCTGCCACCCTTCGCTCGCCAACGACAACCTTTCTGCGCTCGCGGTGACCGCGGCGCTCGCGCGGCGCCTCGCCGGCCTCGAACGGAGCGCGCGACGGTACTCGTACCGCTTCTTATTCGTCCCCGGGACCATCGGCGCGATCACCTGGCTGGCGCGCAACTCCGCCACCGTCGGGCGGATCGATCACGGGCTGGTCGCGGCGAACCTCGGCGGCGAGGGCGGCTTTCACTACAAGCAGAGCCGGCGCGGCGACGCCGAGATCGACCGCGCGGTGCCGCGAGCGCTCGCCGACCTCGGCCACCAAGTCGAGGTCGAGTCCTTCATCCCCTTCGGCTACGACGAGCGCCAGTACGGCTCGCCCGGTTTCAACTTGCCGGTGGGATCGCTCACCCGCACCCCGTGGGGTCGCTATCCCGAGTACCACACCTCCGCCGACAACCTAGAGCTGGTGCGCCCTGATCAGCTCGCGGGCTCGCTCCAGGCCTACCTGGCGGTGGTCGCGCTGCTCGAGGCCAACCACGCCTACCGCAACTTGAACCCCCACGGCGAGCCGCAGCTCGGGCGTCGCGGCCTCTACCGCAGCCTCGGTGGCGACGATCGCGGTCGTGAGCGCGAGCTCGCGCTGTTGTGGGTGCTCAACCAGAGCGACGGCGAACACAGTCTGCTCGACATCGCGACCCGCTCGGGAGTCCCGTTCGTTCGTCTCGAGGAAGCGGCGGTCGCGCTTCTAGGCGCCGGCCTGCTCGCGGAGGTCGATGGACGGGGGCGATAGCGGCGGGTGTCGAGATCCAGCGGGTTACGTGTCGCCGTCGCTCCCTGCAGGCGATGACCGGCGGAAGGGCTCGCCTGCGTCGAGAGGGTAGATCTCGATCTTGGGGCCGCGGCGCAGCATCCGCCGGTTGAGGTCGGGGAAGTCGGCGATCTCGATCTCGCGGTTCTCGCCGCCCATCAGGTACTCGAGCGGCTCTTCGTGCGGGTTGATCATGTGATGGGCGACCGAGGGAGTCGGAAAGCCGAGGAAGTCGCCGGGTCCGACCTCGTGGCGCACTCCGTCGACGATCGCGACCCCGCGGCCACGCAGGATGTAGATCCACTCTTCCTCGCAGTGGTGGGAGTGGTAGGCGAACGACTCCTTGCCGGGCGGCACCCGAGCCAGGCTCACTCCGATGCGCTCCAGGCCGGCGCGCCGTGACAACGGGCAGCCCTGGATCTCTGAGCTCGGGTTCCAGGGGTGGTGATAGGAATCGCTATCGGTCGCGATCTCGTCGGCGCGTAACAGGGTGGCTGGTTTCGGGTCTCCTGGTTTGGCTTCGCCCATGACTCGCTCTCCTGAGGATTGGAAACAGCCTCCAGGACCAATCGATCGCCGAGAGTCGAGGCCGAGGCAGCAACTATGCCAGGCGGGCGGCTTTCGGAGGTCGCGCGCTTCGAGCCCTGGTAGAATCACGGAGTTCTTGGATTCTGGAGCTTGGTTCAGCTCATCGCGGCCCTTGGATCGTTCGTACACCACCGTTCCTGGAGTGAAGCCATGTCGAAACAGCTTTCCGCAGTCTTGGTAGCCGCGTTGGTCGCCGGCGCGTTCTCCCCCTCCCTGGCGATGGCGCCGAATGACGAGGCGCAGCCGACGTTCTACCGCGACGTTCTGCCGATTCTCCAGGCCAACTGTCAGACCTGCCACCGGTCGGCGGGCGAGAACATCGGCGGCACGATCGCTCCGATGGCACTCCTGACCTACGAGGACACTCGGCCATGGGCCAAGGCGATCGCGCGCGCGGTGAGCAGCCGGGCGATGCCGCCGTGGTTCGCGACCGCAGCGACGCGCGGTCAGTTCCACCACGAGCGGGTGCTTTCGGACGACGACATCGCGGCCGTTGTTGGGTGGGTGAATGGCGGTGCGAATGCCGGTGATGCCGCCGACGCGCCGCTGCCCCGGAAGTTCGTCGAGGAAGGCTCCGGCGGTTGGTCGCTCGGCAAGCCCGATCTGATCGTCAAGATGCCTGAACGCTACTGGGTCGCCGACGAGATCGCTGACATCAACATCAACTTCTCGACCAAGATCACCGCCGAGATGCTCCCCGAGGACATGTGGGTTCGCGGTATCGAGTTCCGGGTCGGCGGCACCCACGTCCACCACATGTGCGCGAGCGCGAGCAAGCCGGGCCAGCAACCGGCGCTCGGCAAATTTGGCGGCAACTCGCTTGGCTGTATCGCTCTCGGCGCCGAGAGCCAGCGGATGCCCGACGGCTACGCGATGAAGCTCGAGAAAGGCTCGTCCGTCGGATTCTCGCTGCACTACAACAAAGAAGCCGGAGCGGGCTCGGGTTTCTTCGACCAGTCCGAGATCGGCTTCACCTTCGCCGACGGGGATGCCAGCACCTTGAAAGAGGTCCAGTTCGACCCGATTGGCAACCTGACGTTCGAGATCCCGCCGAACCAGGACCGTTGGAAGGTGGGAGCGGCGCGGGTGTTCCCGGTCGATACCGAGCTCCTGGCGCTGTGGCCGCACGCCCATCTGCGGGCCGTGGGGGCGCGCTACGAAGCGTTCTACCCAGACGGGACTTCCGAGCTGTTGCTCGACGTCCCCAACTACGACCAAGCGTGGCAGACCACCTACCAGTACAAGACCCCGAAGGCGATCCCCGGCGGCACCCGGGTCCAGGTGACGATGTGGTACGACAATACCGCCGAGCGCGGCCGAGAGCGCGGCTACGACCACACCAAGGGGGTCCTGCTAGGCACCGCCACCACCGACGAGATGATGCTCGGGTTCATCAGCTATGCCTCGAGCCGCAAGGTCGACCAGCTCCAACAGCTTCTGGGGATCGCGCCACCGACGAGTGGCTCGCCACCGACGAGCGGTGGCGGGCAATGACCGGCGGCGCGGATACATCCGAGGGGCCGACTTCGAAGCGCCCACGCTCGAGGTGGACGCGAGGCCTCGCGATCGTGGGGGCCACGGCGCTGGTTCTCGCGGCAGCTCCGACGTCTGCACAGCGGCCGAAGCCCGAGCGCCTGCTCAAGGAGACCCGCGCGGACGGCAGCTTGGTGCTCGATGAGTCCGGGCTCACCCGCGGATTCGAGCAGATCAAGCGCATGCTGAGGGCGGTTGACGTCGAGGACATCGGCGGCGCGAAGGTCGAGGTTCATGCTGGTCGGTTGCCGGAGATGGGGGTCGACTACGACTCGTTTCGGCGACTCGCAGACGGCCCCGGTACCGGGATGATCGAGTTCCAGACCGTGAGTCCGATCAAGCTGCGAACCGAGACCGGACTCCGGTTCGGTGAGCTGGCCGTCGCTCCGGGCAACGTCGCCGACGACTACCCGGGCCTGTTCAGTCTGTGGATCGAGAAGCTCGAGGGCGATTCTTGGCGGCTGATCTTCAACCACGAAGCCGATACTTGGGGCACCATGCACGACCCCGCGGCCGACCTCGGCGGCGTCCCGCTCCAACACCAGCGCAACGTCGGGGCCCAGGGACCATTCTCGGTCGCCATCGAGCCCGACGGCGGCGGCTATCTGCTGGTGCTGTCGTGGGGCGAGCATTCGTGGAGCGTCGGATTCACCGCCGGTTGAGGATGCTCGGCCCATCGGCGTCGGCGGTGGGCGCAGTCGTCGGGTGGCTCGCCGTGATCGCAGGATCGCCCATCCTGTTTGGCCAGACGCCACCGGGCGCGACCGTAGCGCTACAGAGCCTGCCGGAGCAGGACTTGACGGAACCCAGCATCGATCCGACGCTCTACCAGGAGCTGCGCTACCGGCTGATCGGCCCCTTTCGCGGCGGCCGGACGGTGGGTGCGGTTGGGGTCCCCGAGCAGCCGAACGTGTTCTACGTCGGCGTCAACAACGGCGGGGTGTGGAAGACCGACGACTCCGGCCGTACCTGGAACCCGATCTTCGACGACGCCCCCACCGGCTCGGTGGGCGACATCGCGGTCGCGCCCTCGAATCCCGAAGTGATCTGGGTCGGCACCGGCGAAGGGCTGCACCGGCCCGACCTCAGCACCGGGGACGGGATCTATCGCTCCACCGACGGCGGCCGCAGCTGGCGTCACGTCGGGTTGTCCGATATCCAGCAGGTCGGCCGGATCGTGGTCCATCCCGACGATCCGGACACCGCGTTCGTGGCTGGCCTCGGCCATCCTTACGGCGCCAACCAGGAGCGAGGGGTGTTTCGGACCACCGATGGTGGCGGTTCATGGGACAAGGTCCTCTATGTCGATGCCAACACCGGTGCGATCCAGGTCGAGCTCGACCCGAGCGATCCGCGGGTGGTCTACGCGGTGCTCTGGGAGCATCGCGAGGGGCCGTGGGAGAACGCGGCGTTCTCGGGTGCTGGCAGCGGGCTCTACAAGTCCAACGACGGCGGCGGTACCTGGCGACGACTCGGGCGCGGCCTGCCAGGGGCCGAGCAGGGTCTTGGGCGAATCGGCATCGGCATCGCGCCGAGCGAGCCCGGTCGGATCTACGCCACGGTCGACGCCCGCGACGGTGACGCGGGACCTGGCGGCGGCATCTACCGCAGCGACGACGCCGGCGAGAACTGGCGGCGAGTCCATGTCGATCGCCGCTTGTGGGGACGAGGCGGCGACTTTGCCGAGATCCGGGTCCATCCCCGTGATCCCGATGTGGTGTTCGTCGGCAACGTCGCGAGCTATCGGTCGGACGACGGCGGCGCAAGTTGGACTGCGATCAAGGGCGCGCCCGGTGGCGACGACTACCACCGGATCTGGATCAACCCTCTGCACCCCGAGATCATGCTGTTCGCCACCGATCAAGGGGCGACGATCACGGTCAACGGCGGTCGCACCTGGAGCTCCTGGTACAACCAGCCGACCGCTCAGCTCTACCATGTGACCACCGACCGCCAGTTCCCCTACTGGGTGTACGGCGGCCAGCAGGAGAGCGGCGCGATCGCGGTCGCAAGCCGTGGACCCGGCGGCCAGATCTCGTTTCGCGACTGGATCGGAGTCGGCGCCGACGAGTACGCCTACATAGCACCCGATCCTCGCAATCCCGACATCGTCTACGGCGGCCGCGTGGTGCGCTTCGATCGCCGCACCGGACAGTCGCAGAACGTGGCGCCCGAGGCGCTGCGCTCGGGCAGCTACCGGATGCTGCGGACGATGCCGCTGATGTTTCATCCCGCCGATCCGACGATGCTGCTGTTTGCGACGAATGTCCTGTGGAAGACCCACACCGGAGGCCGCGACTGGCAGGTGATCAGCCCCGACCTGTCGCGAGAGCAAACCGCGGTGCCGGAGAGCATCGGCGACTTTCGCCCGCCGGAGCTCGAGACCATGCCTCGGCGCGGAGTGATCTACGCGCTTGGGCCGTCGCCGCTCGAGGTGGGCACGATCTGGGCCGGCACCGACGACGGTCTGGTGCACCTGACGCGTGACGGCGGCGCCAACTGGCGGGACGTCACGCCGCCGGAGCTGCGCGCTTGGGACAAGGTCTCGCAGATCGACGCCTCGCGGTTCGAGGGCGGTGTCGCCTACGTCGCGGTCAACGCCATCCGTCGCGACGACCAACGGCCGCACGTCTGGCGCACCCGCGACTACGGCGCCACATGGAAGCGAGTCGTGAGCGGTCTCGATCCCTCTGCGCCGGTGAACGTGGTGCGCGCGGATTCGAAACGGCCCGGTCTGCTGTTTGCCGGCACCGAGCGCTCGGTGTCGTTTTCGCTCGACGATGGCGAGACCTGGCATTCGCTGCGTCAGAACCTGCCGCCGTCGTCGGTGCGCGACCTGGTGGTCCACGACGATGACCTGGTGGTGGGGACGCACGGGCGGTCGATCTGGATCCTCGACGATCTCTCGCCGCTGCGCGAGCTGGCCGCGCTGACGGCCGCAGCGGGGTCGAGCGCGCCGCGGCCCCATCTGTTCGCGCCCGCGGTCGCCACTCGAGTGCGCTTCAATCTGTTCGCCGACACCCCGCTGCCTCCCGAGGAGCCGACCGGCGCGAACCCGCCCGACGGCGCGGTCCTCGACTATCTGCTGCAGCGGACCGCCTCGGCCGTCGTCCTCGAAATCCTGGGCCCTGGCGGCGAGGTGGTTCGGCGGTATGCGAGTGCCGATCCGCCCGAGGTGATCGACCCGGAGCGCCTGCCTCATCCGACCTACTGGATTCGCCCGCCGCAACGCCTCGCAACCGAACCCGGGCACCACCGTTTCGTCTGGGACCTTCGCTATGAGCCACCGCGCGGCGCCCGACGGTCGTTCTCGATCGCGGCGGTGGAGCGCAACACGCCCACCGGCCCGCTCGGCCCGCTGGTAGCCCCCGGCGTCTACCGGGTCCGTTTGACGGTCCGATCTGCGGCCGCTCCGGCCGCCGACGGTGAGGTCACCGAGCGGTCGCTGTCGGTTCGCCTGGATCCTCGAGTTCAAATCAGCGATCAGGACCTGGAGCTCCAGACTCGCGCGTCGATGGCCTGCTACTCGGGCTATCGACGGCTCCAGGAGATTCGCGAAGCGATCGAGGGCCGGCTGGCTGGGGCCGGCGCCGAGGTCGCTGAGGTCGCCGAGCTTCGCGTGCTCTTGGGTGAGGGGGAGCCCGAGGACCAAGACATCCTCTACGGCAGCATCCGGGCGTCGGCGCCGGACGCCGAAACCGTGGTCGGTCTCCAGGGCAAGTCGATCTACCTCTTGAACCTCGTGCAGGGGGCAGACGCCCGACCGACCGACCAGGCCTTGGCGGCGATTCGCAGCCTCTCGGAGGCGGTGGAGTCGACGGCGAGGCGCTGGGCGGGGCTGCGGTAGCTGGCCTGAAAGCTGGCCTGGTCGTGGCCAGCGAGGGGACGGCCGTTGACCGATGACCCACCCGGAGACCCACGCGATCACCCCCGACGGCGGGGAGCTGCCCTTCGCCGACGCAGCGGTGTGCGCCAGCAACCTGGTTTTTCACTATCCGGCGCGACGAGCCGTGCCCGGGTTCGAGCTGGCGGTGAGCGAGCTACGCATCGAGCGCGGCGAACGGGTGGCGCTGCACGGTCCGTCGGGCTCGGGCAAGTCGACCTTGCTGAACCTGATCGCTGGCGCTCTGGTCGCCACCACCGGCACGTTGTGGGTGGGTGGGCGCGAGCTTCGGCGGCTCGATGCCCGCGAGCGTCGAGCGCACCGGCTGCGAACCCTCGGCTTCGTGTTCCAGGACTTTCCGCTGGTCGACTATCTGAGTGCGCTCGAGAACGTGCTGTTCCCGTACCGGCTCGGCTCGGCGTTGCGGCTCGATGCGGCGGCGCGGCAGCGGG